>NZ_JCAXET010000021.1:0-76718 GCF_059758525.1 Metabacillus sp. GQ13 | reverse complement strand
AGTAACAGGAGAGTTTTCTATTTATATGGCTCTTTTCTAAAAGTTTGTTGCTCTAGTACGAATAAAAATCGACTTTTGGATTTTTATGATCTAAATTGAAGCGATCTCCAGTGAGATATCAGAGTCATTTAACGAAAAGAGCACGAAGATAGGCTGAATTAGTAAAGAATTACTTATTACGAAAAACAACAATCTTTGCGAACACAGCTATTTATTTACGGGAAAATCCCTCAAAACATACTTAATTGATATTTTTTAGACAACAACTCTAACAATTTAATACCTGCAATACTATTTCCTTTTTCATCTAATGATGGTCCGAAAATGCCAATTCCAAATTTTCCGGGAACAGCACCGACAATACCTCCTGATACTCCGCTTTTCGCAGGTATCCCAATTTTAATCGCAAATTCTCCAGAGGCATTGTACATTCCACAGGTGACCATAAAGGTTTTACAAACCCGAGCTATATCAGAGGGGATCATTTGCTTTCCATTTTGAGGATCGACCCCATCCATAGCAAATATTAAACCAATCCTTGCCAAGTCCGAACAATTCATTTCGATTGCACATTGTTTTGTGTATAAATCGATTAATTGTTCAACATCTTCATCAATGATATGATGCTGTCTTAAAAAATAACAGAGCGCTCGATTTAAATCAGCAGTTACAAATTCAGATGTAGCTACTTCCTTACAAACATTAATTGTTGGATCACCCGTCATTTCTTGAATAAAGTCGATAAGTCGACTCAATCTCTGATCAACTGAATCACCTTTAATCATATGCGTAACGACAAGCGCACCACCATTGATCATTGGATTCAATGGCTTTGAGGGAGTCATTGATTCTAACTTAGCAATTGAATTAAAAGGATCACCTGTAGGCTCCATGCCAACCCTCTCAAAAACCTCATCTAAGCCGCGATCCATTAAAACGAGCGCCAAACTAATCACTTTCGAGATACTTTGGAGACTAAACTTCTTTTCGATGTCTCCTGCTGAAATACATTTTCCATCGGGGTGGTGGATCGCAACCGATAAATCATGAGGGTTCACTTTGCCAAGAGCAGGAATATAGTCTGCAACCTTACCGCTATTTGTTAATTTCTTTGCTTCAATGATTAGTAGATTTAAATCTTCACTAGTTCGACAAGGCATGATTATCACCGTTTAATGACAATAAAAATAGAAGGTAGCTTAACATCATTTAGACAGACTTCTGTTCATCATAGGGAAGATCCTTCCCAGTAGTTCTAGTTCGAATCGAAAGTGGATCAAAGAAATTGGCAATCTCTTGTTCAGCGCTTAAGAGTGAATCCGATCCATGAATAACATTTTCCTCTTTTGAATTTGCAAAATCTCCACGTATTGTTCCAGGTTGGGCATCTGTTGGACTTGTTTTGCCGATCATCTTTCGAGAAACTTCAATAATATTTTCGCCCTCCCAAACCATTGCAAACACAGGGCCCGAAGTAATAAAGTCAACGAGTTCACCGAAAAATGGCTTAGCTTGATGCTCGTTATAGTGATACTCAGCTTTTGTGCGTTCAATATTCATAAGCTCCGCACTTAATAAAGTAAATCCTTTTTGTTCAAATCGTCTTACGATCTCACCAATTAACCCTCGATTAACTCCATCAGGCTTGACCATAATAAATGTCCGTTGAATTGTCATGTTTTCCTCCCTTTCATTATGTAACGATCCTACTTGAAATTGAAAACTTTCGTGCTATTGAATAAAACAAATTACCTACCCGAAGAATTCACTACCGTTTATAATGTTAGACAACGATGATAAAAATTAGCATAGGTAGGTAACCGACTTTAGTAGTAATTAGTATAACTATTTTTTTCATTTTCAAAACCTCTATAAATCTGGTTCCTTTTCCAAGGCAATGATGCGATTATATCCACACCAGTGAACCAGCAACCTATTTCGTATGACCAATAGTAAATAATCCTAGTAATGTAGAATATTAACTAGAATTGTTCATTAAAAATAAGGAGGACTGTCAATAAGTAAATGTGAATTGTTCGGTAAGCTAATAGCAAAAGAAGGTGACTGTGACAGATTAGTTGACATTTTATTAGAAGCAGCACAATCAATGGAGGATATGAACGAATGTGAAATATATTTGGTCAATACTTCTCGGGATGACCCAAATTCTGTCTTTGTTTATGAAGTTTGAAAAGAGGAGAGTGCCCATCAGGTATCCTAGTCCCTAGAAGTTAAAAAAAAAACTAATTCAGCGTGCAAAACCAATAATCGCTGGTATGGAAAGACTCAATACTCTAATGCCAAAAGGAGGAAAGGTGATTAGTTAAATAAGCATCAGTTCGTCAAGAACTATACTCTGTATCGATTAACAAGAAGAAATTGATCAAACACAAATCCCACTATAAAGACCTACTAATAATCCAGTAAGTGGGTCTTTATAGTGAATTTTCACTAAAAATAGATAATCAATAATTGAACTAAAGAGACTAATTACCTAAGCTCTTTCTATATTACTTTCTTTTTTCTAACATACAACTATTATACCAATTATTTGTGTCTATCCTTTCTTACAAAAGTATTTTGTCAAAGGGATGACGATAGGAGCAGTAAAATAACTGTTTTATTCACAAGAGTTTCCCTTGCTTGAAAAGGGAAAGATCGATATTTCCTTATGATACGGGAAATCTATTTTTTTATAGATCATACAATAGGCTTGTAGATAGTCGAATTTGAGGCTAAACTAAAAGAATAGGGAACTTTTACTATCACTAGTTATTAGTTTACTTAAATACCTCTAGGAATTGGTGAGACAAATGAAGCGATTTATCGGACCTTTCATACTTATGATCTTTTTCGTTATTTTAAGTGGTTGTCAAAATGAAGATGAAGATAAAAAAATGAAATTATTCTTTTTCGGAGATCTTCCCACAACTGTATCAAAAGATATTGAAAAAATTATCGTAGATGGAGTGGAGGGTAGGAAAGCAGAAGATTATCAATTAAACCTTTTACCGATGTCACATGAAAAATTAATGGTTGAACTAGCTGTTAATAACGGTGATATTTATTTTTTAAGAAAAGATGTAGTAAAAGGACTTATTGACCCAATCGCTTTTCAACCGTTAGATGAGATTGTTAATCCAGAGACGTTGTCCGATGTTGAATTGAAAGAGTATCAAGCAGTCCATCCAGAAACAGATGAAACACATACATATGTCGTGCCTGTTAGTAATGACTCCTTGTTGATGAAAAAGCTAGGAATCAAACTGGAAACTCCATTGGTTGCTTTTATTCCAGCTTATAGTGAAAAGAAAGAAGAAGCAATAAAGCTATTAGGGTATTTGATTGGTGAGGAATAACCAGGAGTGTTAGCTGAGCCTACAAACAAATGAAAAGCAACAAGGCTAATTATCTAGTCTTGTTGCTTTTCATTTTTTAAAAGGAATGATCAAACATTCAGATGGATAAGAAAAGGAAGATGTAAACACCTATATATTATTACGTAAAATATAAATTTGACGTAATAAAGTCATTGTTATAAAATATATATGTAAACAATTTGTTCCCTGAGGTGATTTTTTATGGATAATCAAGCACAGCAACATTATAAAAAACTTCAACTATTACTAAAGGAATTGCCCTGGTATGTTGAAGAATTTATTGATCATAAACGCAGAAAACTTTCGCCAGCTTCTTTATTTAATTACTGTCACGATTACAAGATCTTTTTCGGATGGTTAACTGCGGAGCATTTTCATAATGGTGAAATAAAAGATATCCCACTAGAATTATTAGAAAAATTAACAGTACAACAAATTGAAGGATTTTTGAATGCACTCAAATACGAGTTACATAATAAAGAAACAACAGTTAATCGCAAGTTATCTGCACTAAAATCGCTCTTTCATTATCTGCAAAACATCGCAGAAACGCGTGAATTAACGCCTTATCTATCAAGAAATGTGATGGCGAAGATCGAATTCAATGACATAAAAGAAAGCATGGAAACAACGGCGAACAAAATGGAAGGGAAAATCCTATTAGGTGATGAATATGAAGCTTTTCGGAGATTTATAGCCTATGAATATGGAGAAATCAATAAAGAAAATAAAAAGATTTCTAATTTCTATAAACTAAACCAGGAACGTGACACAGCAATTGTTTCATTAATATTGGGCTCTGGCTTACGTCTTTCAGAGGTTGTCAACCTTAATATAGATGATATTGATTACAGTAAATTTTCAGCCCGTGTTATCAGGAAAGGAAATAAAGAACAGTATGTATTCTTTAGCGCGATTGCTATGGATGATCTTCAACAATACCTTAATATCAGAGAATCTAGGTACAAAATCGAAAAAAATAATAAGGCCTTATTCGTAGCTGCCCCTATGGGACCTAAAGGCAAATCAAGAAGACTATCAACACGATCCATTGAAAAACTAATTGAAAAATATGCGATCGCTTTTGGAAAACCTTCATTATCAGTCCATAAACTAAGACACTCATTCGCAACCAAATATCACTCTGAAATTAACGATGTACCTAAATTACGAAGACAATTAGGACATTCGTCCATACAAACGACTATGATTTACACACATATACGGAATGATGATTTAAAAAGCGCTGTTGATAAGATGGATATTCCGAAAGAATGAAGTAAAATCCGCAAGGGTAGAGTTAATTTTATAAGTTTTTAACTATTGTATAAGACTATTAAAAATAGTATGAATTGTACTATTTTTCTTTTTCTAGTTTACATAATATATATTATAGGAAGTTAATTTAATTTCTTTGAAAATATCTCAATTGCCTAGTTAACTTAGGATATTGAGATGAAATAAAAATTTCGCAAAGGAGATACTTATTGATAAGTTTTTACTGCTCAATTTCCCAATCATCTTTAATAACTCTTTGAGAACTTCTGTTAATTACTTTTTAAGGTATATGAGTTGTTGGTTCGTCCAAAAACAATTATTTGGAGGTCTTTTTCATAGAATTTCAACAAGCGTTAGATGATTTTTTTACTGTATCTCGGAGTTGCCAAAACTATTCTATAATACTCTGCGTGGCTATGAAGTGATTTAATGATCTTTCTAGGCTTCCTTCGGGAAGATTTACCCCCCCCTCCCACGTGCGTCGCTTTATTTAAAACCAGCCCCTAAATCGGCCATCTCATACATAGTACCATGCGCCTGCTAATCTCGAGTTTAGAGTCGTTCTGTCACATATTCTATTAGCGAAGTTGCAAAAGAATTGAATCTTACCGTATATACCTTGCGTTACTACGACAAAGAAGGACTTATGCCGTTTGTAGAACGGACAGCAAACGGAACACGATTGTTTACAGAATCCGATATCGGTGCATTAAATGTAATTGAATGTCTGAAGTCTACGGGAATGCCTATTAAGGAGATTAAACATTTCATTGATTGGTGTTCTGACGGTGATTCTACATTGCAGAAAAGATATGATATGTTTATGGGAAGAAAGGCTAGTGTAGAAGCACAGATGGCAGAATTAAAGAAAACCATGGAACTCTTGAGCATAAGTGTTTATATTACAAGACTGCTCTGGATGCCGGAACGGAAAATATTCATAAAAACGATAAAATAGAGATTATCCAATAATAGAAACCACCTGTATTCATAACTGTGTATATGAAGTACAGGTGGTCTATTTTTGTTCATTTGCGATCGTTTAAGTATAATTGAACAAGAAAACCTTTCGTAGCTTACAAAAAAACTGGGACCTCCACTTCGTATTGTTCAATACACTATCGTGCATACCATTAAATCAAATCTCTAACACCTAAAGTGCTCCATCCTAATTATAAACTTTTCCATTATTTTATATATAAGAGAACTAAATAATCTGCATAAAGATGAAAACAACAGAATTATTCCTGACTGATTTCAATATTCTTTAATATTTTCGCAGGTACCCCTCCTACAATTACATTAGGAGGAACATCCTTGTTCACAACTGCACCAGCAGCAATAATAGCACCATCACCAATGTCCACACCGGGAACGACTGTGACATTTGCTCCAATCCAGACATCTTTACCAATAGTGATGGGCGCAGAATGCATAGTGCTACGCTTTCGAGGATTAGTGTCGTGATTAAGGGTAGCCAAAACGACATTGTGTCCTATGAGAGCACCATCGCCAATTGTAATGCCACCTTGATCCTGAAAGCGACAACCTGAGTTGATAAAGACATTCTTGCCAACATTGATGTTTTTCCCACAATCCGTATAAAAAGGTGGGAACATGGCAAATGTGTGATCAACCGTTTTACCAATTAACCGGGAGAACAGTTCCTGAATTTTTTCGGGAGTTTGATATTGTCCATTCAGTTCAGCGGTTAATCTCAATGCTTCCTGCGAGACATTGTGCATCATCTGGTGCATCTCCGACCCGCCCTCAACTGATTCTCCTCGATTCAAGTGCGCTAAAAAATCATTGATATTCATTGAAAATCTCCTTATTGAAAACGTCATGTAATGCTAATCCTTCATCCATGCCCTTCTATACCTACTACATTAAACAATCTTAACCCTTGTAGATAGCTCTAGTTAACGAAGTTAGTTTTTCTTTCGAAAGTCCATGCCCATAACAAGTTAACAGATCATTTATTAATCTAGCCTCTATCTACTCTATTCTTTACTAAAAAGTATGTATATCTAGAATAATAAGAGTCAGTTTATTATATCTCCTAGAGTTAACTCTAAGTCAAAAATGACTATTTGCCAATTGACCTAGAGTCAACTCTAAGTGGTAAACGAATAAAACCGTGAAGAGAATAGTTGGAATAGTGTAATTAAGGCAATAATTATAGAAAAAAACGTATATCTCTAAATAGATCTTAAGCCACAAACTGATCCCGATCATTAAAGAACGTTCGATAACCAAAGTGTGTAAAAATCATAACTGTTAATGCTACACTTCCTGCAATTCCCAACAGAATAGCAATTTGGTATTCAATCGCTACAAGTGGGCTTATTCCTGCTAGAATTTGACCTGTCATCATACCTGGTAAAAAGACAATCCCCATCCCTACCATATTATTTATCGTTGGTAAAATAGCTGAATCAAATGCTGTATTTACAATCGATTTAGTTGCAGATTGTGGTGTTGCACCAAGCATTAATGAACCTTCGATCAACAGCCTTTCTCTATGTATCCCTTCAATTAAATGTTTAACACCTAGCGTAATTCCAGTCATTGAATTTCCTATTATCATACCAGCAATTGGAATTAGATATTGAGGTTCATACCATGGTTGAAAATGAATGACCACAAAATTAAAATACATCAGTGTAACTAATGAACCTGCTGTCATTGAAATCGCGATTAGTTGTTTCAATTGTTTGCTAAGAGGTTTAGCCACTTGCTTATATGTATTAAATATGGAAAAGGTTAGCATTAATAATACGATAAGGCTGATAAGATATGGATTGGGTTTTTCAAATAAATAGGTTAAAATGTAACCTACTAACATTAATTGAATCGTCATTCTAGCTGTTGAGACAATGATCCGCTTCTCTCGCTTTAAACCACGCCATTTCACAAATACTAGTAAAAGAATAATAAATAAATAACCCGCTACAAGTCTCCAAAACTCTATATCTCTTATTACATTGTTCATTCTTTTTCCCTCGTCCCCTTCCTGATCGTAATCGTATGTTCAGCAAAATCTGCGGCAATTTTATGCGAATGAGTAATCATGATTATCGTTTGACCTTTTTCCTTGGCCTTTCTTATAAACTCTTCGATAACTAGAGCTTCAGTATGTTCATCAAGAGCAGCAGTGGGCTCATCCAGCAGATATACGTCTGGATTCATAAGATATACCCTTGCTAGTGCAAGTCGCTGTCTTTCACCACCAGATAATGTTACAGCATCTTCGTCTAAGTTCTTATCGAGATTGACGATTTTCAATGCCTCTTTTAATTCCCGTTCACTTTTTGGCTCTTGTTCGGAAAAAACGAGCCCTATATTCAAGTTTTCCTTTATGGTTCCATCAAATACCGTTGGGTGCTGAGCTAGCATTACAACTCGTCTTCTATGTAAAACAGGTTCTATCTCATTTACGTTTACATCCTGATAATAGATGTCCCCACTATCAGGTGAAATCATTAAGTTGAGCATTTTCAATAGAGTTGATTTACCAGCCCCACTTTCACCAACTAAACACGTTATTTTCTTTGAAGGTATTTTCATGGATTTAATATACAATATTTCTTTATACGATAGATTTTTGATAAAGTACATTTATTCACCACCTAAGGTTTAATGTTCTTCTATCTTGCTTTATTTGATTCATTTTTGTGCATACTTAATAGAAATAGTCATTATCATTCTCCTTAAGATACACAAGGTACGTTTGCGGAAATTATCCTTTAGGGTATAAATCTAAAATAAGTAATTAAGCATACCCCCACTATAGGCGATTTGCTAGGATTAGGAACTGAAGGAGTGAAGCATATGAAAATGATAAAATACCTTCTTATTTTTTTGTTAACCATTGCACTTAGTATAACTTTCTGGCTTTATTATCCACAATACAAAATTGAAAAACTGAAGCAGCCTACTATTGAAGCAAGTAACGACAAAACAAACGTCTCCTACCTCGAGTACTTTCGAAATTCTCAAGCGAACGAAATCAATCATTTAGCAATAGGTGATTCTATTATTCGTGGTGTTGGCGCTAAACAAGGTGAAAATTTTGTCAATCATTTCTCTTCTCATTTACAACTACAAACAAATAAAAAATTAAAACTTGAAAATAAAGGGATAAATGGCATTACTAGCGGTGAATTAAATGCATTAGTACAAAAAGGTACGTTTGATTCAGAAATGAAGAAATCCGATATTATTACGATTAATGTTGGTGGAAATGATATTCTCAGAATAGCAAAAAAGCAAAATTTTAAAAGTGCCCTAAAGTCGTTCGATCAATTGCAATCGACCTTCTCTTCAAACCTATCGGATATTTTAACAAAAATAAAACAAGTCAATCCGGATGCTACAATTGTCTTCTTAGAATTATATAACCCTTTAAAACCTAGTGACCAAGTTTATCCTATTGCTGATCAGCTTTTACCTAATTGGAACCTGGAAATTTATAAAATTGCTGAACAATACCCATCCTCACTAGTTGTCGAAACAACAAAGGTGATGAACGGAAAAAAAACAGAATACCTTTCAGCTGATGGTGTCCATCCAAATTCTGCTGGATATACAGCAATCTCCAAGCTAATGATTTATCAATTTGAGCATCAATATCGGAAAAAGGTACTTTAAAACAGCGATCCCTCCCTTCGTTTTCACTATGATAAGCAATTTACAAAGTACACTTTATGTTTATGTATTGAAATCCTTTTTAATTTATCGGTATCCAAGAGGAGAATTTCACATGCTATTTAGATGAGTTTTGTTTATGCTGATAGCGTCCAATGTAAGGTAAAATCTATTATATTCATTTAGACAAATGAAAATTAATTGTTAAAAAAGGTTGCGACAAAAAGGGATTTGTTGCGACCTCTTTTGTTATGCTGATCTCAGTATCAGATTGGATGGCATCAAGAGTTTAAGCATTAATAAATATATATCTTATTTTTTTGTAGAAAAAGCTATCTTAAAATACATAGAAAAAGTAACTCTTCTCTGAATTTCTATTCTAACTGAGTGTTTTGATCAATTTTCTCTAATTTCTCATTTGTATTCGTGATTAGAAATTGGTGTTACATTTCTTTATTTATCCTTTTTGAAAATGAAATATCAAAGTTTAATAAAGCATCCCCAACGCCTTTTTTAGTTAGTAACTCAGTATCCTCTCCTTCAAGTTCTATAGTCTCCACCCTTACATGGATTAACAGCTCTAATCCCTTTTATAGGCTTAGTTTACCATCAATTACCGTAACAATTTGTAGTTAAAGCAAGTATAATTTAGTGATGAAGGAGAGTGATACGATTGAGTTTTATCTTATTGACAATATTAGCATTCATTCTTGTTTATTTGTTTAAGAAGGCATACAAAAATACACATGATGTCGTAATAAATAAAATAAAAATAGATCCAGATCATTCAGAGCGTCATGTACCGACATTAAAAATCCTCCAACTTTCAGATCTACACCTTGAAAATATATCAATTTCTCCCGAACAGCTTTATGAAAAGTTAAGAAATGAACAAATTGACCTTATTGCTTTAACGGGTGATTTTCTCGACCGAAAACGTACGATTCCAAAGCTTATTCCTTATCTAGAAGTATTAAATAAGTTAAATGCAAAATATGGTATGTATGCTGTCCTTGGTAACCATGATTATGTATTACGTAAGAATCTTTCAACATTAACTGATACCCTTGAAAAATATAATTGTAAGGTTATGAAGAACACAAATGAAATGATTACTGTTCATGGGAAGCTTTTAAATATTATAGGTATTGATGACTTTAGTACAAAACGAAGTGATTTATCAGCATCATATAAAGGAATTAAGCATGGGACAAATTTAGTATTAACGCATGATCCTAATATAGTTCTTCATATGAAAGATTATTATTTTGACTATTTGTTATCAGGACATTTCCATGGAGGTCAGATTTGCTACCCAAAAGCTTATCATCTTATGAAAATGGGTAAGTTAGCTAGAATGAATATTATTAAAGGACTTCATATTCAGGATGGAAAACCCTTTTATATTAATGAAGGACTAGGACAAACGTCTGTTAATATCCGTGTAGGTAGTCGTCCAGAAATTACGATTCATGAATTACCACTAAAGGCTAATATAATAGAAAAATCAAATGTAATCTAATGAAAAGGAGCTAATCGAAGCTCCTTTTTTATTTTCACTGTACAACAACTATAATTACCATTAATAAACACGAGAGATAGATTCTAATGTGAAGCAAACTAGTAGAAAAATGATTAAGGAGCGACAAATAATGGAACTTTCTCCTTCGTTATACCATTGGTTAGTTAGGCCAAAATGGAGTACGAATAAATATATTCATCGACATGTAAAAGAACATTTTGAGCTTGATAATAAAGTACTCCTTGATTTCGGGGCTGGAACGGGTGCTAATTGTACCTTATGTAAGCCTAGTCACTATTTTGGAATAGATCCTGATGAAAAGAGAGTTCACTATGCCAAAAGAGTCAACCCTGAATATTCTTTTGATGTCTTTGCAGGTGATCGAATCCCTTTAGAGGATCATTCGGTTGATCTTATTTTAATCATAGCTGTTTTACATCATGTACCTTGTGAACAAATTGATATATACATGAAGGAATTTCAAAGAATTCTAACACGAAATTCAGGGGCAATCATTGTGATGGAACCTTGCTTTACAGATCATAAATCAATTAGTAATTGGTATATGGCAACACATGATAAAGGAAAGTACATAAGAAGTGAAGAGGCCTATTTGAATTTTTTTAATGAACACGGATTTCGGTCAAACGTATTAAAAAAGTATAGAAAGTGCTACTTTTATAATGAAATTTTTTTCTATGCTTCTTATACTTAGCTAGAGGATTATCAATGTTAACTGAGTTCTTACGCATTTGGCTAGGACATCATTATCCTACGGATGTTATCGAGGGGGGCCTTAGTTTTATGTTTTTTATTTAGTTTGGAATGTGATATCCCTTCTTAATAAAAAATTGAAGTGCAGGAGCATTTTCATTCTTAATTACTTCCCGTAAAGTTGGAGTCAATAATTATCAACGAACAGGGTGATAATTTGTTTCTTTTCAGATCGTGTTATAATCATCGCTAACTCTTCCTCTCTCTCTATACATATTTCTTCATAAACTGTTAATAATTCAGGATAAGTGACCCTTACTTTTCCAATTATATTATCAAGTAAAAATGACAAAATATTATTAGGATCAAAGGAGGGTGGAATTTTATGAGGAGTTATCTTCTTTCGTTTTGGAATGTGCTTGATCCTTTATATTTCTTATTAACTAGATTAGAATATATTGATTGTCATTCAGGTGTCTTTCGCGTTCGGTTAACTAAATATAAAGGCAAGGATGTTTTTTTAAGTGACGGAACCTTGATAAAGAAAAATGATAAGTTAATAAAAATACATTTGCACAACATTCGAATTTTAAACGAATTGCAAAGTATCCCCTGCTCTATTAAAAGAGGGAGAATCATTTTCAAAAGAATATATATGTCAATGCCGGTCCTTGCACAGTATATTTACAATCATAAAAAAAGTAATGAAATAAAAGGTGCGATAGGGATAACTATGTTACATAAAGGGGCCGAAAAGCTTGGATTTGAGATTATTCAACCTTGTAATATCTTTTACAGATTGTTTAAAAGAATGTCACATCTCCCTATTTTTTTGTTATCTTCAGAACATCCAAAGATTTCTAATATACCTGATACTTATTATTTATTGATTTCCAAAGACCAGTTACTTCAAACTTATAATAAAAAGGGATAGATTCAACGAAACATAATTGCCAATTTGGCTTCTTTCAGATCATCCCTAGCGAACAAGAAAACACTCCTTCAAATAGAGTGTTTTCTTGTTTATCATATTCTTTTAATAATAGAACAAATTTAGTAAACAATGCAGGGTATAATTTCAATGTTTAGCTTTTAAAACATTTCATTCAGTTCTCACGATTCAACATTATATGGGTCTTCTCCTTTACATATTAAAATAAGTAATCGCAGTAACTTCTTTTAATGCATGCTTAGTAGTAGTTGCTTTCTCCTCTTTTAAGCCATAGTTTACAAATTTCAATTCCATATTTTTATATACGGTAAGTATTAGACAACCATGTTTTTTAAAATTATTAGTAGTTAGATACTCGGTAGTATTTTTACAAATGTATCCCGTAAAGTGTTTTTTTCTATGGTATTTAAATAACTTTGAACTTGTTTTCTATGGTGATTTATCCAAACTTTAGATGTTAAGTAAGAGAGAATTTTACTCTCAAGCTCCTGATGGTGATTATTAAGTGGGAAAACAAGCTCTTTATTCTGTAAATTGTGTAAATTGATTTCCTCTTGCCCAGGTAAAACAGAGTAAATAAAAATTGGTAGCTGTTTTCGCAATGTTTCACTAATCGTTACTCCACCAGGTTTCGTTATAATTCCAGAGGATTTAGAATAAAGGGTGTTCATTTCTTCTTTACATGTTATATAAGCTAATGGAGTAATATAGGGGCTTTTAATTGAATGGATAAATTGATATAACTTTTTATTTTCACCACATAAGACGTTGTAATGTATTTGTCCTGACGGTTTGAGTTTTTTTATTAGTTCTTTTATGTTGCCGGTCCCCAAACTACCTCCAGAAATGATAATGGTAAAGGGCTTACAATCTTTCTCTTTAAATTGTGAATCATCTTTCATAAAGTGAGGATGAACAGGAATACCCGTTATACTTATTCTTTTATTTTGAACATCTTGACCACAAAGAAACTGTTTTACCTCTTTAGTAGGAGCAAAATGATAATCAATATGAGACAATCCCCAAAGTTGGTTCACAAAATAGTCCGTATAAACATTGAAGACTGGAACCGAATAGTTTGATTTCTGTTTTAGTCTATTTAATAAATATGATGGTAATGCGTGAGTACAAATAATGAGATCTGGGTTTGTTTCTTTAAGAATTTTTTCCATAAAACGGAGGAAAATGAGTTCATATAAGAGGTATCGTTTTTTTTCATTTGTATGATTAAAAGAAACTTTACGATATAGCCAGCTATAAATATTTGGGCAAAACTTTATCGTCTTTAAATACACCGTTGTTACAATTGTTTCGATAAATCCAAAACTATATGATAGAATTTCTACTTTCTCAAATTCCCACTCACAATCTTCTATTTTTAATGTTTCGATAATACTGTCTGCAACTTGATGATGCCCTGAAGACATTCTTAAAAATGGCATAAATAAAATTTTCTGCATACCCTTCCCTCAGTTCTAGTTGTTTTAAATATATTGTCTAACAATAGTAAGAAAATATAAGTAATAATAGTAAATCCATTACTTACCACTATTCATTACCTAGGGGTAAAGGATGAACCTAAGGTGAGAATCATATGTAAGAATAAACATTTTTTGTTTTTAGAATATTAATCATAAAATAACAAAACATAACTTAGAAATATAAGTCCTGAAGCACAGGAGAATAAGCTATTCTATAATTTTCAAAATATTTACTGTTGTACTCTCTCTAAGCTTTTTTTTGTTGTAACAATGTCTTTGAACAGGAAATTGATCCTAAACGAGAACTACAAACACAAGATATGGACGAGGCGATTGGAGAGACACTTTCCGTTTGTAATGCTTTTATATCCATTAATATATAAGAAATAATTACCGGAAAAATCAATTTATCAAGTTTTCAAGTAGGGAGTTTTACATTGATGAGAAAAGGGTTATTTTTTGTAATAATATATGGAGTCATTCTCCTTACTGTCTTTTCTTATAGAGATTTTTTGTTAAACTGGCTGAATAACAGTGATTATTCACAAATTCCTTTTATGTTTTTTCTATCAGTATTGTTAAGTGTCGTTCCTATTTTTCCATTTTCAGTTTTTGCTGGAATGATGGGAGCAAAATATGGTATTTGGTTTGGTAGTATGATTAACTGGTTCGGCTCAGTAGGAGCAGCGATACTTTTTTTTGTTCTGGCACGTTACTTTTTTATTAATGAATTTAAACAATATGTCTCTCGCTTTAAAGGTTTTAAAACAATGAACGGTATTCTTAATAGGAATACATTTAGCACCGTGTTGTTGGCACGAATTATTTATATCATCCCTCCAGCAGTAATCAACATCTATTCTGGGCTAAGCACTATGTCATTTAAAGCCTATTTTTTTGCAACTGCCATTGGTCAAGTTCCTGCAATGATAGTGTACGCCTATTTAGGAAATCAATTATTTACTTCGGTTCTAACATTTATACAAGTTCTTGCTTTATATATAGGATTTATTCTTATCGTTTTGTTGATTTACCGAAGGTGGTTTAATGGAAAGTCAAAGGTTGATCTGGAGTATCCTAAAAACAAATAAACTAGAGCTAGAAAAAATGTCTTAATTCGATTGCTATTAAGGTACTATAAGCCCATGTCTTTACAATATTGACCAATAGGACCCACTAAACTTACTTGAGTGACAAAGAAGGTGAGTATTTTTTTATAAGGTTTTTAATTAGAGGATTTAGTCCATCGGGCAATGCATTTAATTTAAAAAACATCGCTTCAACTGTTTCTTTGCCGTCAGCTTTTAGTGCTCCACTCTTTATTTCTTTTGAGGTGTAAGCAATGGTTACAGGATAGAATTCATCTCCATTTGGTAATTTAACACAGTGTTGTTTCTCTGAAAAAACATCTAGCAACTCAAGTTTACCAATCTCTATTCCTGTTTCTTCTAATACTTCTCTTCTACCAGCCTCCTCTGTAGATTCTGCTAATTCCATAAATCCTCCAGGTACTCCCCAAACTCCATCTCTTCTCTTTTGTAATAATAATTCACCGGTTTCATTTATTACCGCAACCGCAATACCTACTAATATAAGTGGTTGGTTGCCAACAACTTTAGGTAAGTCTGCAATATAGTCCATTAATAGCCTCCCACTTTTTATATTCTAAATAAATCAATTCTACATTTAGAATACCTTTTCTTCTTACTTCACTAAATATCATTGTTATCAAAAGAAGCATCTTTCTTTTATTTGGCAACAGCATATGCTCTAGTTTTGTTTGTAAATATGGATTTTCCACTTATTTGAAATTTTTAGCAAACCTTAATTAATTTTATAATCATAATGTTTCGATTTATGTATAACACTAATCAAATAAAGCATCATCATGTGTTTTTCCTATAGAGAAAAATCATGATAATGCCAATTAAACTTAGTTCTATCGAAAGGTTGTTGGTTTTTGAGTTTTTTCACTCCATATTAATACTAGCTATTATAATATCGCTATTGTGTTCGGATATGACTTTTATTTTTCTGTACGATCTATCGGTATCCAGAGTTGAGACCAGTTTTCTATCTCTTTTAATATTGTTTTTAAAGAAACACCTTTTTCTGTAAGTGAGTACTCAATAATCACTGGTGTTTCTGGGATAACAGTTCGTGTAACAATTCCTTGATGTTCCAAGTCTTTCAATCGTTCAGACAGAACTTTCCCACTAATTCCAATAGAAGATTGAATGGTGCCAAACCGTTGCGGACCAGACAATAATTGATAAATAACTAAAGTTGTCCAGCGTTGACTTAAAAGCAAGACCGCTTTTTCAAAACGTGGACAAAGAATAGATTGTTCCATTAAACTTTTCACCCCTCTATATTATAATATATCACTTTTAATAAGAAATTAAATTACAATAAATAATAAAGTTACTTGACAAAACCTACTTATATTAATAAACTTACTTACATAAAGTAACTAGATATAAAAAGTTAGTTGTATGTCCTAAATATAGGAAAAACTCTTCATTCATGTTTTAAATATTAATTTACCATCAATTTTAAGTTTACTTATATAATAAACAGGAGGAATGTATATGGGATTTCATAGTAAACCAACTACTTTTGTAGGACATGTAAAAATCAAAGTGGCAAACCTAGAACGCTCTCTTACCTATTATCAAGAAGTAATTGGTTTTAAAATTCTTGAACAAACGAAAACGACAGCTAAATTAACTACGGATGGTCAAACAAGTATCTTGTCTATTGAGCAACCAAAAGATGTTGAAGCAATTCAAGGGAAAACAACAGGGCTATACCACTTTGCTATTCTATTGCCTGAACGTAAAGATTTAGCAAATATTGTTCATCATTTTATTGAAGATAGAATTCGAATTGGATCATCCGACCATCTTGTCAGTGAAGCTCTCTATCTTAGTGATCCTGATGGAAATGGGATTGAGATTTATATTGATCGCGATCCTTCCGTTTGGAATTGGAATAACGGAGAAGTAGCCATGACAGTTGACCCGCTTGATTTTGAAGACCTTCTTTCAAGTGAACAACTGGATAATACATGGAAGGGTCTACCAGCTAATACCATCATGGGACATATCCATTTACATGTATCCGAATTGAAAAAGACACAGGAATTTTATATCAAAGGACTTGGTTTTGAAGTGGTGAACCAATTTGGGGATCAGGCACTTTTTATCTCAACCAATAAATACCATCATCATATTGGCTTAAATACATGGAATGGTGTGGGTGCTCCGCCTCAACCAGTAAACAGTGTCGGTCTTGATTTTTTTACACTCATTCTGCCAAATAGCCAAGCTAGAGATCTTGTGGTAACTAGTTTAAAAAGTATAGGTGCTCCTGTTACAATAGAAAATGGTGTTTTTATAACCTCTGATCCTTCAGGCAATCGTATTCACTTAGAGATTTAAACAAAATAACTGGAGGAAAATGTAGATGTATGTAGACGAGAAATTGAAAAATAAAGGGATCGAAATTGGTATCTACACACTTGGTGATATATGTCCCGATCCTCATACTGTAAAAGTGATTCATTCAGGGCAACGAGTCAAGGAAATAATTGAAGCAGCAAAACTTGCTGATGAGGCTGAACTTGATGTATTTGGGGTTGGTGAACATCATCGATTAGACTATGCGGTATCAGCAAGTCCAGTAGTATTGGCGGCAATTGCCCAAATAACCAAACAAATCAAATTAACAAGTGCAACAACAGTATTAAGTACAGTTGACCCCGTTCGTCTTTTCGAAGACTTTGCTACCTTAGATTTGATTTCGGATGGCCGTGCGGAAATAATAGCTGGTCGAGGAGCGTTTTTAGAATCCTTCCCACTTTTTGGACACAACACAAATGACTATGATGCTCTTTTTTCAGAAAATATAGATTTGTTTTTAAAACTAAATGAAAACGAGTTAATCTCATGGAATGGACGGTTCCGTTCTGCCTTAAAGGATGCAGAAGTTTCACCACGACCTATTCAAACTCATTTACCCATTTCGATTGGTGTTGGAGGTACTCCAGAGAGTGCAGCTCGTGCCGGAAGTTTGGGTATTGGCATGGCGATGGCGATCCTTAGCGGTGACCCAATGCGATTCAAGCCTTTGGTGGATGAGTACCGAAAAGCTGGGATCGATGCTGGACATGAATTAAATAAACTCAAAATAGCAGTCACTGGACATGGGTATATCGCAAAGACAAGTCAACAAGCAAAGGACGAGTACTATCCGTATTATTCTAATTACAAGTCATTCGGTAACCGACAAAGTGAAGGAGAATATCGGTTGTCAAGAGGAGATTTTGAACAGATGACAGGACCGGATAACGCCTTGTTTGTTGGTAGCCCACAACAGATCGTCGAGAAAATCCTTAGTCAATACGAGCTATTTGGACATCAGCGCTTCATGGCACAAATTGATATTGGTGGTTTACCCTTTAAGAAAGTAGCTGAAGGTATTGAGCTATTGGCTACGGAGGTAGCTCCAATAGTTCGGAAAGAAACAAGTAAGTGACTATGACGTTCATTTTCACTTGTATAATATGATTATTACTTATTTGTTAGATCAACTTGTTTCATGTATATCTTTCTTCAGTGGGCATATTCCCCTTTTTCATAAATCCTGTATAAATTACAGGATTTACATTTATCAAGTAGATCGTAAAGCAGTAAATAAGTAATCCCTTTTAGGAAACCTTTATAGAAGAATATTCATTTTATTAAACCATTCCATATCCTCTCAAGACTAACCGAACTCTCAAAAAACGTTAATTTAAATACATCCGGATTCGTCAACGTTCTCCATTGATTAAACCTGAAGCTATTATCATAATATCTTACAATTAAATGCCATTAAATTCTCGTAAGTAATAACTGCTATAATTTTTTCTTTATTAGTACTTAGATAATCATTGATAAACGATATTCCTCGATTCATAGCCTTTATACTTGTTTCTCCACCTTCATATGCAAGTTCAACTCCTTAAATGTTTCTTTAAGCATAGCTAACCAATCATCTTTAGGAATTGAGCATAGTACCCTTTCGACTAGCCTAATATCTCCTTCAATTTTATGTCCTATCTGCTATTTTATTGGATTCGAACTAAATGCTCTCACATAGGGAATGGAAATAATAAAATCTATTTGTTTATCTAAAAAAAATTTGCTAGCTTTTTTGACTGTGACAAACAATTGTCTGTTAAAATCGATTCAAACTTTTGTTCCTTATCCTCACAATGACGAATCATGCTTCCATCCCCTTCAATTTTGATATTATTGAAGAATTACAATTTTATAATTAAATGCTTTTGGTCTTATATTTCTCCTTCATTGTTGAAATACCTTCTTCATCCAAACTATATAAAATAAGAAAAAACACCTTGCCATCATACTGCAAATCAAAGTTTTTCAGCACTGTAACTATTGCAAAACAAAATATTAAGAGACAGAATCTCTATTGAATAAACCTGCTTCAATTAACAAAAGTCGACAACAAAAAACCATTTTGATAAAAGTTTCATCAAAATGGTTTTTACAGTATTGAGTACGACATTATTTTTAAATAGAAACTAAAAGTAGCATTAAAAAGCAGCGGTCCAGCCAGCATCGGCTACAATAACTGTGCCGTTAACAAAGCTTGATTCATCAGAAGCTAAAAAAAGAGCAACTTGAGCAATTTCGTCAGATTTACCCATTCTTGGCATAACATCTTGTACCACCTTTGTACGACTTGCACCAAATTCATTCATATTTTTCATCGATGAACCAATGTTTGTTTCAACACCACCTGGTGCAATTGCGTTACAACGAATGCCTTTGTTTGCATACATGAAACCAGTATTCTTTGTTAGACCAACGACTGCATGTTTTGATGCCCCATATGTAGCCCCTGCATGAGCACCATTTAATCCACCGGTAGAAGCCGTATTAACGATTACTCCTTTTCCTTTTTCTAAAAAGATCGGTATTGCTTTACGCATTGCACGCATGACACTTTTTGTATTAATATCAAATATTAAATCCCATCTGTCATCATTAATGTCACCAACCGGTTCAAATCCATCCATAATACCAGCATTATTAACTAGGATATCTAACGTACCATACTCACTTACGGCAGTATCAATCATATTTTCAATATCTTCTAATTTTGCTACATTAACTTGTACAGCTTTAGCTACACCACCATTAGAAATAATACCTTCAGCAGCAGTTGTAGCGCCTTCTATATTAAGATCCGCTAAAATAACTTTTGCCCCTTCTTTAGCATACAATTCTGCAATGGCTTTTCCCATGCCAGATGCTGCTCCTGTTACGATTGCCACTTTATCATTAAGTCTCATTATAATTCCTCCATTCATTTGAATGCGTTATTAGACTAAAATTATTGAACAGTTGTTCATTATTTACTATAATCAATATTATTATCATATAGTAATTAATGCAATCAGCAAATAAAGCTCGATTTGTCTATTAATCAACACTATATTTAGTATTTGTTCAATAAGATTAATTTTTTTTCAAATGATGGAGGTCCTTTATGAATTACGACATAACGAACACGATAGACAGAAGGATTACTAAATCTAAACAAGCCTTAAAAGATGCCATTCTATCATTAATGAAAGAGAAAGATTTTAAAAAGATTACAATCACAGACATTGTACAAATAGCAGACTTAAATCGTGGAACGTTTTATAAACATTATCAATATAAAGAGGATATTTTGGATGAAATTATCGATGATGTCATATCAGATTTGATTTCATCTTTTCGCGAACCTTATAAAGGTAACGAAACGTTTGAGGTGAGAAAACTAACATCTTCTGCTATTAAAATCTTTGAACATGTGAATAAATATCAGGATTTTTACACTCTAATCGTGCAATCTACTACACTATCTGGTTTTCAGAGTAAAATATGCAATGTACTAAAAGAATTAGCATTGCATGACCTAAATGACAATCTATCTTATCCAAACATTAATCGAAAATTGCAAGCTAACTATCATGCATATGCTATTTTAGGAATGATTATAGAGTGGATTGATGGAGGATTTAAATACAGTTCAACCTATATGGCTGAACAACTTTTGGAAATAATAATGAATAATCAAGCACATGCTGTTTATACATTAAATATGACTGAATTGGAGCGATAAATTTCAGTTCCTTTTTAGAGTAGTTTTGTCGCAGTAAAAGTAGTTTATAACAAAATCTATACTCTACAGAATTTTCTTCCTAATATACTCCTAAAATCAAGAAAATAATTGGGAAAGCACTAAATGCAATGTTAACAAAAAAATGACAAATGAGTAGAGGAAACAATCTTTTTTGTTTATGATAGATAATCCCACTGCCAATTCCCCATACAAAGAATGCAACTGCATAGACAATAGCTCCTTGAAAACTTGCAGCTAACATAACGTGTTGGAAAGCAAAACCAATAGAAGGAATAATAACACCAACCCACACCCTTTTATAACGCTTGATAAATAATGGTTGGGCATAACCACGGTACATTAACTCTTCAATTGGGGCATTTAAAAAAGGGAAAATTAAAGATATGCCTGCTGCAACCCACATTAGCCATACTGGACGTGAAAAGGAATCGTTCTCTACATCTCCAGCAAATACAGTTTGAAAATGATTGATAAAATCAGTTCCAAACATAATAAACATTGTTCCCATAACAGCAAAAACAAAGGGAATATACAAAATAAAAAGCCAAAAGACACCGTACAAAATATCCTTTCCTAAACGGTCTGGACGAAAACCTAGTAATTCTTTGATGGTACGGCCTTCCTTTTTTAATATTTGATACATAAGAAAGAAGCACATTACATTTACAACTGTGAAGTAAACGGTCGATAAATCAGGAAGAAAAGGGAAAGTGATTTCTAATCCAGACAGTTTTATTACTAAATAGAAAATAATGAACATCACAAAGAGCAATGGAATTCGTATAAATGAAACAATCCATGCATTTTTCAAGAAGGTGTCACCTACTTTCTAGAATGATCCAACTATCTTTTTAATAGGCTGTTTTCGCAAAGGTTGTTGCTTTCCATACAAAGTACACATGTACACGTTTTAAGCTTATCACCATGCTCTTTTCGCTAAATGACTTGATACCCCTCTGGAGATTGCTTGAATTTACATCATAAAAATCCAAAAGCAGATTTTTATTAGTCCTAGAGCAACAAACTTTTAGAAAAGAGCCTTTTAATAATAACCAATTGTCCAGTAGCACTATCTAATTCAAGTATTAATCCATTAGCTTCAGTTAGAAACTAAATGATTAATTAAGGAGATGGATAAAATCTATAACGCGAATACCCATCAGTACTTTTAAAGGAGTCTTTACCGAAATCCGTCTTTAACAAGTGCTCCTCTATATTAAGTTCTACAAATAAAAATAAGAACCTTCTTAAAAGATTAGTTTCAAACAATACGTATAGATTAAGAGTGATAACTCCAAAAAGATATTCTGTACAATAGTGTGATGATGTTCTGTATCAGTCCGTGTGTAGCAATCATAGGTAAAACCTAATACTTCAAAACAGTTAGAAAACTCCTCGTGATATTTATCAGCAATTTCTTTCTGGGTTACCCGCTCTTGCTTTGCTCTTAAAGAAATTGGAGTTCCGTTACAATCACTTCCTGAAACATAAAGAACGTTCTCACCTTTAGCTCTATAATATCGATCTAAAACATCACCCGATAATAAACTAGCTATGTGACCTAAATGCAATGAACCATTTGCATATGGCCAAGCTCCACCAATAAATACACTCATTTAATATTCCTCCTTCTGTAGTTTTAAACAACAAAAAACCTCGCCCAAAAACAAATACATTGTCTAAGGACGAGGTTATACCCGTGTTTCCACCTAACAATAAAGTTCTTATACTCTGACATTTATAACGAGTGCCAAATCTCGTCATAGCTTTACCCGCAATTTGAAGTTCAGCTATGCTACTCAGAGACCATATTCAATCAATCATCCTTTGCTTATTATCAGCTACCGAAGCTTTCTGTATAAGAATAAAATCGATTTACTCTTCTCTTCATTGCTTTTAAGTTCAATCATCATTTACCGTATTATTACATTTCTTTTCCTTTTATTTAAATTAGTTAACAATAACATTGTTATGTAAACTATGTACAGTAGCTAATTTCCCCAAATGATCAAATGAACTCCAAGGGAAAACCCTGTATTATCACGTTAGTAAATATTACAGGGTTTTAATTAAATTTTTTCAATTTTAATAAGTATTCTGCTAAATAATCAAGAGGTGTAAAAGTTACGATCGTACTCGATCAGTTATATGATGAGTAAGAATTGTAGTTTTGTCAAGAACGCTTAAAAAAGATAACTAATAAATAAACCTAGTGAAAGCAGAAAACCAAAAATGGTATTGGTTTGACCCGTTGCTTTCATCGCATTAACCATGTTCAAAGGATTTTCTCTGTCTACAAACCCTTTAATTGCTTGAATCGGTTTAGGTACACTTAAAAAAATCAGAAACAGCCACAAACTTATATCGCTAGCTAGGATTAATCCTGTAATCCATAGATAAGCGGTTAAAAATAAGAATGCTAGGAAGTATACTGCTTTTTTCTTCCCTAACAAAATAGCTAAAGTCTTTCGTCCGCCCTTCTTATCTTCCTCTATATCTCGGATATTGTTAGAGAGATTAAGAGCACCGACGAGAATTGCAATGGGAATGGATATGAGAATACTTTGAGTATTTATCGTGTTTGTCTGAATAAAAAAAGAAATCAATACAAACAGTGAACCCATACATATTCCTGCAAATAGTTCTCCAAAAGGTGTGTATGCAATTGGGAATGGGCCTCCTGTGTAAAGGTATCCAACTGCCATCCCAGCTAGACCAATAAGAGCCAACCACCAACTGCTGTTAGCACATATATATAAGCCAATCAAAAGGGCTATACCATAAGAGCTTAACGCTAATTGTAACACCGACTTTGGTTTCATCCCGTGTCGTACGATGGCTCCCCCAATCCCCACTGAATCTTCTGTATCAAGCCCACGTTTAAAGTCATAATATTCATTAAACAGATTAGTAGCAATTTGAATCAAAAGGCAAGAAAAAAGTACAGCAATAAAAAGCCAGATATGAATTTTCACATAAAACATAGCCAAGACGGTTCCGATTAAGACTGGTACAAATGATGCCGTTAATGTATGAGGGCGAGTTAATTGCCATAACACTTTTCCTACACTTTGTTCTCCTGAATCATTTATTATATTGTCTTGTTGCATTTAACTCTTCCTTTCTATAAGTAAAAATATTGCCGTTTAATTTTACCATGTATAGGTATTATTTGAACATTTATTATTCAATAGCTGCCAAAGTATTGTTCATCATCTTTGTGAAAAGGTTTTGCATGTCAACAAATTGTTCAACCGTTATCCCAGACATCACGGTTTGTTGTGTTTTTTGAAGAACGGGCACAACAAAATGTTCAAGTCGCTTCCCTTCATCGGTTAAATGAACTTTAAATGTGCGTTTGTCTAGAGGGTCATCTGCTCTTTTAATGTATCCCTTTCTTTCTAAACTCACAATCATTCGTGCAATATTAGCTTTGTCCTTATTTAGTTTTAGGGCAAATTCGTTAGGTGAAATTGCATCCTTTTGCCAAAGCATCATCATAATTAAATTTTGTTCTGGGGTAAGATTGTAAGGTTCTAACTGTTTTTTTACATAATTTGCAATGGTCAAATCCGCATTTCGAATCAGGATTCCAATATGTTCATTCAAATTCAATAGGTATCCACCTTCCCAAAAGTCGTTGAATAAACAACGTTGATATATCAACGTTATAGCAATATATTTTCTTTGTCAACTATTCTTCGTCCGATTTTACCTTTGCAATCTTCGATCATTCCGCTTGTTAGCACAATAAGGGTTGAACTATTAATTAATGACTTGTCTCTTCTCGTTAGTAGTGTTTATTTTTTCTTCAACAAGCATAAACCAAATAATTCTCACTGTAGACAACGATTGAAGAATATTCAATAAGTGTATATTCAATAAACCCTGTTGAAATTAGCTTGCTGCGAAGACAAAAACATCCATTATGATCTTATTACTCTTCATCTAACTCTACCAAATCAATTGTTTCCACTTTAGGTTTCGCCTTGTGAAGATATTTTTACTCACTTATTCAGCACATTATATACTGAATGATTTTTTCACCTTTTTCTATGGAAATAATAAAACACCTTTTTCAACCTCTCAATAAAAACTTACTCTTCTTTACTTCTCAATAGATTTATATATTTCTCCTATGATCCCTTCCATTTGGTGAACACCTAATTCTGTATTTGTCATGATGACTGCACCCTTTTCTATATAAGGAAACGCCACCAACATACATTGAAAACCTACTCCCCAACCAAATGATGAAATTTCAACTCCCTTTTCTATTCCATCTAAAAATACTCCTAGTCCAGTCCACGTCTTACCTCTTTGTGGGGTTATCATTTCTTTCGCTCTACTTGCAGTCATTCCAATCGTGCTTTCTCCTTTCAAAGCTTTCAATAATTCAACGACCAATTGTGCTAGATCTAAGGAACTTGTCCAGAGTCCAGAAGCTGCTGGGAAAGGATAAATAGGATATTTCCCATCTACTAATAGGCCATTTTTGTTATGACCACAAGAAAAATGGTCTTTTTTCGTTCCTGAGATTATCGGATCTAATGTACTGTTTTCCATGTTCAATGGTTCAAATATTTGTTCATTCATCATTTGCTCAAAAGGTGTCTCAGTAATATCCTCTATTAGTTGCTGAATGATACAAAAACCTGCATCTGAATAGTGAAATTCTGTCTCAGGTTCATATTTCACTTCAACAGGACCTTTACAATAAGGTGTTTTCCCCGCTAATAATTCAGCCATTGAAGGAATACCTCCCATAGAATTAAGTTCAGCGAAACTATCTTTTGGGTCAATAATTCCAGATTGATGACTAAGTAAGTTTCGTAATGTAACTCTCTTATATTTAGTTAATTCATTATCAGGTACTTTCCACGAAACAAGCCTTTTGTTTACATCCTCATCTAGATCAAGAAGACCTTGTTCCGTTAGTTTCATAACTAGCATTCCTGTTAGGAATTTACTAATCGAGCAAGCACTAAAAATAGTCTGTCTGTTTACATTTTTAGTTGTTCCAGCCTCTAGCAAACCGTAATCTTCGGTCATCTTAATTTCACCATTCTCAATTAATGTAAAACTCAAACCTAATACATGATAATGCTGCATACGCTCTATAATGTTTATATTCTTCAATTCCATCTATTGCCTCCTAATTTTAACTTAATAGAATTATAACAAGAATATATGTTCTGTGTATATATTTAGATATTTTTACATAAAAAGGAGGATAAATTGTCCTATCCCCTCTTACCGTTTATTCCGTAAACTAAGGATTTCTGAAAATAGATAGACCAATCCGAACCCTCTGAACATAAGCAGAGCCTTTGAATGTATTGAATTCACGATTCAAAGATAGAATTAAAATAAACATTCACTTTTCAACGTTTTCATTGGTTTTTAAGCATTGACAAGAACGTTAATGTTAATCCAACAAAAGGGTTAACAATTGGAAATTGATTGAAATACAGGAGGATACTATCATCATGGTAGAATGGGTTCAACAAACAGAGGGTATCCACTATACAGAGAACTAAGACGATTCTGGTTACAAGTAATAAAATGACTAGAAATGTTATTATTCAATCGTGAACGATAATATTCGCACTCTTTTCACCGAAAATTTTATGCTATTAAAATTAAAACTCGTATTCTGGTAAAGGTTTTCATGTTGAAAATCCACCTAATTTAGGTGTGTATGACTATCTCATTGTTTTCTTATTGCAGACATGGAAGCAAATACAGATTCATTGAATCCTTTAAAGATAAGCCATACTGCTAAAATCATTTCGTTAGCAAAAACAGGTAGAGCCAAAATAGCACCCCAAACAGATACTTGTTCAATGTCCCCGAACATGACTAAAAATGCACATATAAAAACAATACACAACTGGTTAGGTGGTAGATAATAATTTAAATAATTTGAATCTTTATATTCACTATTCCGTATAACATGTGGTATCTTATCCTGCTTGATTTTTATCCTATTGAAAGGATTGTAAACGGTAAGGGTTAAACGATTTGTTTCTTTATTAAACATATTTAGTCAATTTCGATACTAAAATTAGGTAATATTGTTTTAACGAAGAACATTGGAGGGTATTCATGAAAGCTATAGTAAGTCACAAATATGGTTCACCTGATGTGCTTGAATTTAAAGAGGTCGAAAAACCTACACCTTTAGACAATCAAGTTTTGGTAAAGATTCATGCAGCATCTTTGAACTTTGGTAACTTAGTTCTATTGAAAGGCGAACCGTTCTTAGCTCGTTTTGCATTCGGACTACGAAGACCAAAATACTCCATCCCAGGAGGTGACATAGCTGGTCGAGTTGAAGCAGTGGGCAAAGATGTTATCCATTTTCAACCAGGTGATGAAGTATTCGGTGACCTGTCTAGTTGTGGTTGGGGTGGTTTTGCGGAGTATGTAACTATTCCTGAGCATGCAATAGTATTAAAACCATCTAATTTGTCTTTTGCGGAAGCCGCTGCCGTACCTATGGCTGCAGTCACAGCCCTACAGGGTATGCGAGAGAAAGGCAAGATTAAGGCCGAAAAAAAGGTATTGATTAATGGTGCCTCTGGTGGTGTGGGAACATTCGCAGTACAGATTGCTAAATCGTTTGGTGCAGAGGTAACAGGTGTATGTAGTACGAGAAATATAGATATTTTACGTTCAATTGGGGCAGACCATGTCATTGACTATACAGAGGAAGATTTTACGAATAAACCGCAAAAGTATGACTTGATCCTTGCTGTTAATGGTTCTCATCCGATATCTGCCTATAAGCGTGTATTACATCCCAACGGAACATTTGTTCACGTCGGAGGATCAGTGAATCAAATGTTCCAAGCCTTAGTCCAAGGGCCATTTATTTCGATGAAAGATAGAAAGACAATGGGTGTTTTTTTACAAAAATACAACCAAAATGATCTTGTTGTTATAAAAGAACTGATTGAAGCAGGAAAGGTAAAACCTGTTATAGATAGATGTTATAAACTTGCGGATGTTCCTGATGCATTCAGGTATTTTAGCGAAGGACACGCACAAGGAAAAGTTGTCATCACTTTGTGAAGAATTTCAGATGAACAACTTGTTTTATTTTAAAAGAAATAGGAAGAGTTACTAAGTTGATAGAGTCGACCTTAACCATAAACTAAAACGTATAGTCAACTTATATGAAAAACACATTCTTTGAAAAACTCAACAAAATAGTAGAACATCCCCTCTAGTTCTGTTCTTCTACTTAAATGTAAGTGTGAAATCTAAATACAGTATTAGAAGGCACATTTTCACCTATGATGTGCCTTCTGTTTTTGTCATATTTTGAGTCACACGGGTCATGAGGCCTTATTTCCCCCAATAATCTTCCATTAAAATGTTAGACCAATTAGGCTGTTGTATCTCCTTTTTGGGTAGGAATTCTTGCATAACTGGTTTGATATCAATAATAGGCGTTCCATCTATTGCATCTAAACCTTTTACAATTAACTCTTTATTAGTATGTTCAATAAGTTCAACAATTGTACTTCCCAGTTTATTAGGTCTATTTTTCCCCCTTTGTGCAAATATACCTACCTTTGGGAACTCTTTATTGTTTCTTGGATGCCTTGAGTTATATTGTATTTTGTTATCGTTTACCTGATTAAAATAAAACAAAATTTCCAGATGTGAAAACTCATCTATACCCTTTAATGAATCATCGCTTAGTTCATCAGTTAGGAAGATGCTTGAAAGAACATCTCCCCAATGATCATCTTCAATCTCTTTTTTACTATTTTGTACTACCGCAATAGGTTTAATTGTATATATAATTTCCCCCGCCTTTTTGGGTCCTCTATAAATAAGACTAACAGAGTGAATAGTCCCATGAAGAAGACATTAATTTTTGTCAATTTTTTCTTTGAAATAGTCGTATGCTTAAATAACGCATGCTTGAAAATAGGTCACAAACAAAAGTGAATAGCCCCACTATAAGTTCCAATATACTAACCTCTTCATAGTTAATATCTTACATAAAGCTTGTTCGTTCCTCAAGTTTCCTTTTAGTTTCATATAAAAGTGAAAAGAGCAGGAAGCCTAATTTCTTTAATTTATTAAATAATAGTGATCATATTACGGTTAAAGTGGTAAAATTCAATTTAATTAATTATTATATATTTTTCATTTCATCTTATCTATCTAAAAGAGAGCCAAAAAAATGTATGATTTCTTGTTCTTCTCGCTTGAATGATTCGTTATAATGAGCCAGTAGTTGTTTAGAGAAGTAGATTTATGGGCTGAATTAAATTAGTAACAGAAAGGAATAGCATGATGCATAACAAATTAGCACTACTATATATTGGGGTAGCGGCATCTTTATGGGGCTTTATTGGATTCTTTGTAACCTACCTTTACGAATTAGGTTTTACACCAACACAGGTTGTTACCATTCGCTCCATATCAGCCGTTTTATTTTTAGTCGTTTATGTGATAATCAAAAATCGAAAGCTTTTCATAATCAAAATAGCCGATTGTAAGTATTTTATTGGAACTGGTGTTATTAGTATTGTCTTTTTTAATTGGTGCATGTTTAGTGCAATTGAAGAAACGTCTATATCGATTGCATCCATTCTTCTTTACACAGCACCTGCATTTGTCACGATTTTCTCAAGAATCCTTTTTAAAGAATCTCTAACGACACGAAAGGTTATCGCTTTAATTGTAACCTTTGTCGGGTGTTCCTTTGTTATTGGCATTTTGCCAAATTCGAGTGAATCGATTTCATTTCTTGGGTTAATTCTTGGACTTGGTTCCGGTTTCTTTTATGCGCTTTACAGCATATTTGGAAAATTCGCACTCAAAAAATACAACTCTTTAACCGTTACGGCCTATACTTTTTTGTTTGCAACGATAGCAGTAACTCCTTTTAGTGAACTATGGAATGTTATCCCGTTATTTTCAAATCTCAACGTATGGTTCTATATAATCGGGTTAGGTTTTCTTTCAACCATGCTTCCCTTTATTTTTTATACAAAAGGTCTAAGCGAAATAGAATCAAGTCGCGCGTCAATCGTAGCAACAATAGAGCCTGTGATAGCATCACTAGTTGGTTTTTTCATTTTTCAGGAAAAACTAAATCTATGGCAATACATAGGAATCGTTTTAGTTATTACAGCTGTCATTATTGTTCAAGAGACATCTAAAATGACAGCTAAACAAACATCCATAACGAGTGAGCCTTCTCTTTGAAATTAAAGCATAAACAGCATTGGGAATCAGGTTCCCAATGCTGTTCAAGTTGTTTAGTGATACAGGTAGTTAGTGTATCACCACGCCGCTCCTGGTGAAATTACCTACCATGTATAAACGCTCAAAATAACGTCCCTTTCATTCCTAAATCGTGCTCTACTTCAATAGAGCACCTTCATACATATTAATTTGAATAAACCAGCGAATTCCTCCATTTTGTTTTATTATCCATTGATAATCTTACTCTTATTTGCAATATATCTACCTCTTCCATGAGGTATACACATTGGTGTCCCAAACAATGGATCCACGGTTACTTCACAATTCATTTGAAAAACATCCTGAACAAGGCTTTTAGTCAAAACCTCCTCTGGTCTTCCTTGAGCATAGATTTTTTGTTCTTTTAATGCGACAAGATTGTGAGCATACCGACAAGCTAAATTTAAGTCATGGAGAACCATAATGATTGTTCGATTTTCACGTTCATTTAATTCAAATAACAGATCCAATATCTCAATTTGATGAGTCATATCTAAGTATGTTGTTGGTTCATCCAATAAGATCGTGTCTGTTTTTTGTGCTAATGTCATCGCAATCCATGCACGTTGCCTTTGACCACCTGAAAGCGAGTCAACAGGTCTTTCCGCAAAGTTCTGCATGGCAGTTGCCTCAAGAGCACTAGAAACAGCTTCTTCATCTTCCTTTGTCCATTGTTTCAACCAGCTCTGATATGGATATCTGCCCTGTTTAACCAACTGAAGAACTGTCAACCCTTCAGGTGCAACGGGACCCTGAGGGAGAATAGCGAGTTGTTTTGCCACTTCCTTTGTAGACAATTTAGCAATTGCTTCCCCTTGAAGTAAAATCGAACCTTGCTTTGGTTTTAAAAGTCTAGCAATTGAACGAAGTAATGTCGATTTCCCACAGCCGTTACTACCGATAAAAACAGTAATTTCCCCTTTTGGTATGTTTAAATCTAACCCATTAATAATAGTCGTATCTCCATATGAAAGTGTTAGGTCTTTTGTTTCAATAGTGTACATGCCGTTTGTCCTCTCTACTATTATTATATGTTTTTTGGATCGTTAGTTATCGATTACATATTTCTTGTTTTATATAATAAATAGATAAAATATGGTGCGCCAATTGCTGCCGTAAAGACACCGGCCGGAACTTCTAGTGGAGAAAATAAAGTTCTACCTATTAAGTCAGCTACTATTACTAAAATGGCTCCAATTAAGGCCGATACAGGCAGTAATGCACCAAATGATGAACCAACTAACCTTCTAGCAATATGTGGAGCCATTAAACCAACAAAACCAATTACACCTGCAAATGCTACAGCACTTCCAGTTAAAGCCGTACTTAAAAGTAATAGGAAGAGCCGATTTTTTTGAACAGAACTACCAACACCTGTTGCTAGTTCGTCTCCTAGCTCTTGAACATTTATTGTTCGAACCGAAATAAATGAAATCAACAATAAAACGATGACAACTGGTAACAGTATGTGAACCTGTTCCCAATTTGCAGCGTAAACTGTACCTGTGATCCATACATTTGCTTGTGCAGCTTGGTAAATCGGCCCTTTTATCATAAATAAGGTTGTTAACGAATTGGTGAGCAATGATAATCCGATCCCAATTAAAACAAGTCTTATTGGAGATGAACCATTCTTCCAGGATAACAGATAAACAAGTAATCCTAAGATTGTAGCACCTAGGAAGGCAGCAACAGGCATCCATTTGATGCTGACAATTAATGAATTACTTCGATCGCTAAATAGCATTAAAAAGATCACAACTGCTACTGATCCTCCACCCGTAATTCCAATGATATCTGGGGATGCTAATGGGTTACGAATGATCCCTTGTAAAATAGCTCCTGCAACCGCTAAACTCATTCCCACTAATAAAGCAATGATAATCCGTGGTAATCGAAATGAGAAAATAAAGAGATTTTCCATCTCAGATCCATAGCCTAGAAGCGCTTTAAACACATGTAGTGGACTAATTATTAGTTCACCTATTCCTGTACTAATGACAAAAAGCGCTAGTACAATAACAGATAAAATACCAGTAATAAATAGTGCCTTTTTATCTATTAATAATGAAAGTTTATCTGAAAAAAGTCGTAACTTGTAATATTTTTTCATGATCGGCCAAACCCCCTACGTGCAATATAAATAAAAAAGGGAGTTCCAATAAATGCGGTCATAACTCCTACTGGTACTTCTTCTGGCATGATGATAAATCGTGCTAGAATATCTGCTAAAACTAAGAAAGCCCCTCCTAGGATTGCACAATATGGCATGATCCAACGATAATCATTTCCTACTAGAAACCTGGCAAAGTGAGGGATAACAATCCCAATAAACGCGATCGGACCTGCTACCGCAACTGACCCACCTCCTAGAACAATGACGATGAGGGCAGCCATTAATTTAACAGTCCCTGTTCGTTGTCCTAGTCCTTTTGCAACATCTTCTCCCATTGTTAAAACATTTATTTTACTAGATAATAGAAAGCTAAAAATAATTGCAGGTAGCACATAAGGCAGTATTGTTAGTAAGCTTTCCATTTTCCTTCCTTGAATCGAACCAGCTAGCCAAAACAGCACTTGATCAAAAGCTGCTTCATTCACAACCAATAGTCCTTGTGTTAAAGAAGAAAATAAGGCTGCCATAGCAGCACCTGCTAACGTTAACTTCATGGGTGTAAGCCCTTCTCTCCCCAATGAACCAAGGAAGTAAACTGTAAACGCAGTTATAGCAGCACCCGCAAAAGCAGTCCAAGTATAAACCTGTAACGAATCGACATAAAATAATGAGACAGCTACTACTACAAAAAATCCTGCACCAGCGTTTATACCGAATATACTTGGTGAGGCTAGAGGATTTTTTGTTAATGCTTGCATAATAGCCCCAGATATCGCCAAACTGGCACCAACAACTGTCCCAATAAGTGCCCTCGGAAATCTTACATTAAAGATAATAATATGTTCATTTGATCCATCAAAGCTTGTAAAGGCATCAAATGCCATTTTCCAACTTGTGTTTGCATAGCCAAATACAAGACTTCCACACATTAATAACAGAAGAATGATAATGATAGATAATAAGCCTATTAGTTTTAATTGGTTTGATTTAAATAACATGATAAACCTCTATTTCTATTCGATTATAAAATAATTTCTACTAGTATAATAACAAAAATTAAATGATTTTGAAATTCATTTTCATTTAGATATTGACTTTTTAGACAATTCCTTCTATTATTCAATATTGTAATTGAAAATCATTATCAAATAATAGTAGGGGGACAAATAATGAATACTACATACAGAAAATCAACACTAGCAATCCTAATGATGAGCTTTATTCTGCTTTTATTAGCAGCCTGTGGAAACAGTGGAGATGAAGAGGATAAAACAGAAGGTAACAAAGAAGCTCCAGTAGAAGAAACCTATTCGGTTGAACATGTAATGGGAACAGCCGAAATAAAAGGAACACCTAAAAAGGTTGTTATTTTAACAAATGAAGGAACTGAAGCTTTATTAGCTCTTGATGTAAAACCAGTCGGTGCTGTTCAATCCTGGTTAGGTGAACCTTGGTACGAGCATATTACAAGCGAGATGGAAGGCGTTGAAGTTGTTGGTACCGAAAGTGAAGTTAATGTTGAGGCAATTGCAGCCCTTAAACCAGACTTGATTATTGGAAACAAAATGCGTCAAGAAAAAATTTATGACCAATTAAATGCCATTGCTCCAACTGTCTTTGCTGAAACATTAAGGGGTGACTGGCAAGAAAACTTCAAATTATATGCCAAAGCTCTAAATCGTGAAGAAGAAGGCAAAAAAGTCATTGCTGATTTTGAAGGACGTATTACCGAGTTAAAAGAAACTGCTGGTGATAAATTAAATCAATCTGTATCGGTTGTTCGTTTTATGGGAGGATTAACAAGAGTCTATTATACAGATACATTTTCTGGTGTAATCTTTGATAAGCTTGGTTTAAAACATGCAAATACTATTCAAGAGTTATTTGCTAATGATCAAGATGACCTATTTGTACGCGAAGTAGGTAAAGAAGTTATTCCTCAATTAGATGCAGATATTCTCTTCTATTTCACATATGCACCACCTGGTGATAAGGAAGCAACGAAAACAGAGGAAGAATGGACAAACGATCCATTATGGAAAAACCTTGAAGTTGTAAAAGAAGAAAATTCGTATAAAGTAGATGACGCGATTTGGAACACTGCTGGTGGAGTGATCGCAGCAAATTTATTGCTAGATGATCTTGAAGAAAAGCTTGTAACTGAGTAAATAATCGTTTAAAGGACTGACTTATTGTCAGTCTATTTTTTTGGTTCCACTCCCTCATCTATCATTATAATTTCAAAAAAAGAGACATTCCTAAAAGGTTACTTATAAACCTTTAAGAAAAGTCTAAGATCAAATCTATAAATAAAATAGTAGAAAATAATCAGTCTCTATGTAATCGCATACAAAATACTTAGTAATAATTTATACTGTATCAATTAGTCCACCCTACTACCTACAGAGTGGTTTCGAAATTCCTGTGGTGAAATTCCTTCTAATTCACGGAATACACGAGAAAAAAGTTTCGGGTTTTTATAGCCAATTTTCTCACTTATCTCATATACTTTTTCATTTGAGTGAATTAATAATTCTTTCGCTTTTTCAATTCGTACTTTCCTTAAATATGCCACAAAGTTTTCCCCAGTGTATTCCTTAAACGCATGACTAAAATATGAATAATTTAACGATACATGATTAGACACAATCGCTAGATTTAATTCCTTCATATAATTATACTTTATATATGTAACAGCTGCTTCCATTTCGTTATGACTCGTGTATACTTGTTTAATTTGGTGAAGGTATTCATTTAATCTAATAACGAATTGATTGACATTACGAGCATATTCTATGACTGTATCAAATAGATACATGCTTCCTAAGCGGTGATACATTTGAAAGATATCAACTGAGCTTTCACCGAGTTTATTGAAAACTCTATCAAATACAAGATTATTAAATAAATGATTGATTTCTTCAACGTATTGAATCTTTGCAAGTTCCAATTCTTTGTGATTTAAAACCTGCTTTAAAAGCATTTTTAATTCAGCTTCACGATCTGTCCCTAACATATTGCCAATCTTTTTAATCATTTCAATGGGTGCTTGTTTTGATTGTCGGTTTTTATATTCCTCATAGAAAATAAGTCCGGTAGATGACAACAAAAAGTGGTATTTTAGAGCCTCTGCCGCTTGTCGATAACACTCTTTAAAGTTAGTAATGTCTGTCCCTTTTTCACTTATACCAATCTTATATAAATATAAATTTGGTAGCTTTTCCGCTACTTTTTTTATCCAGTGTATATCATTGACAAGGATGACTAGTTGGCGATCTTTATCGATAAACCATATTCCATTTTGACCTAATAGTTTTAAGGTATCCTGATAAATCACTTGATCTCCTATGTTTTTTTCCAGCAAGCTCCCTTTTACGATGGCAATATAATACGGTTTATAAAGCAAATCTAGTTGAGCTCGTTCGCAAATTGTTTTTATTTCTTCTTCTGTAATTGTTTGATGCAAAAGGATGAAATTTAATTGACTTGAACGTAGTTCTTCTGTTTTTTGATGAACGGAAGACACGTTTTTTTCAACAACTTCTTTATTCTGTAGTTCTTTTAGGACTCTCTCAATTGCTGTGTAAAGTTCAATTCGATTGACTGGCTTCAATAAATAATCCTTCACTTCACACTTAATGGCATCTTTTGCATATTGAAAATCATCATACCCACTAAGGACAAGGATAAAAGGCTTACGTTTTAACTGATGTAATTCCTTCATGAGTTGAAGGCCATCCATTTTTGGCATTTTAATATCTGTTATCACGATATCAAATGAATGCTCTTTTGCCATATACAAGGCCTCTACGCCATTAGAGGCAAGAAAAATATCAAAAAGATCAGGGAACTTCCTATTTATCATCACTTTAATTCCTAATCGGATATTTCGTTCATCATCAACAATTAACAGTTGCCGCATACCCTTCGCCCCCTTAATACGGTATTGTCAAAGTTACCTTCGTATATTCACCCAGCTTACTATCAATGGTTAGGTCAGATTGATCTCCATAATGTAAATGTAACCTTTGGTAAACATTTCGAAGTCCTACTCCATGGCCGTTATAGTCAGAAATCGATTCATTCATTTCTAAAAATTCATCATGATCAAGCTGTATCATCTCTCTTACGATTTTAAGCCTTTCCTGTGAAATCCCCATCCCATTGTCTATTATTTCGACCATCATCTGTTGTTCTAGTTCGATGCCAGTTATTTTAATTTCACCTTGATTTACTAATTGATCTGGAGACAATCCATATTTTGATGCATTTTCAATCAGTGGTTGTAGCATCATTTTTAATATTTCTTTACGAAGTAGGTCAGGTGGTATATCGATTGTTAAGTTGATTTTATCTTCATATCGTAAGTTTAATAGAGAAACAAAATGAGCGATATGAGTAATCTCATCTCCTAACGGAACATAATTATTAGACCACTTTAAATTATATCTCATCATCCCACCAAGCGATGTGATCGCATCCGATATTTCGTATTTTTCATCGATCTCAGCCATCATCTTGATATTCTCAAGAGTATTATAGAGAAAGTGTGAATCAATTTGCGTTTTTAATGCATGTAATTCCGCTACTTTTGTTGCCGTCTTTTTGTTGACCCCATCTGCAATCAAACCATTTATTTTCACCATCATTCTTTGAAACTGATAAGCTAACTCTTCTACTTCACTAGTACCTTTCACCTCTATTTGAATGTCTAAATCTCCCTCTTCCACTTTTTTCATCGAATAAACGAGCTGTTTCAACCGTTTTAGAATAAACGAAATAATAAAGAAGGTGATAATTGATAAAAAGGAAATAATTAACCCACCTACTAAAATGACAATACTCCTAGTCTGTTTAATATCTTTATAGACTTCCTCAAGTGAAATAACATTTACGAGATACGAATCAAGTTGTTCAAGATATGTATACACAACTAAATACGGTGTTTCTTGATTCGTAAAATGAAAGGAACTCTGTTTATCTGTTCGATTCGCTTTAAATTGTTTGATAATATCGTTCATCTCTAATTGCTGGTTTCCTAGAAACGTATTTTGTGAATTTGTAAACGCATTCATTTCCTTATCTAAAACGAGTAATTCGGAATGTCCGTCTTGAATGTTACTATACATTTTCGAAAAAAAGTGTTCAAATAACATAACAATTTCAAGTACCCCTAGGTATTCTCCATTGTCATAGGTTATCTTTCGAAATAGTGAGATCTTCGGTTCCTGACTTTTATCAGTAAATAGGTTTACTATTTCTCCGCTTTCCCTTTGTCCAAAATGCCAGTTTTCTACTTCATTTGAATCGATAACGCTTTCGTACCATTCTGTTTCTTTTATTCTTTCTTCAAAAAATACAACTGGCCAAAACTCAGCTAAGTTGTGGTTATTGATATAAAAGCGAATATGATCGATACTAGGATTACTAAACTGTATCTTAACTAATTCCGGAACCGTTTCCAAATTATAATTCATCAACTCTTCAATACTAGGTTCTTCGTTTCTTTTTGTAAAATCAATGAATTTTTGATTGGAGGCCGCCATTTCTGCGGTTCGTCGCATCGTCTCAATTTGATGGACAATGTTGTTCTTTTCTAACTCTAGTAAATGTTCATTATCTTTCACGATTCGATCAATCGAATTTTCATACATTTCTTTAAAAAACGAATAGGTAAAAATAAGTACTGGAATGAGTAGAATAAGTATATACGTTAAGACTAATTGTTGTTGTAACGATAAATCTTTAAATTTTATGATCATCAAGCGAATCTTCTTTTTCAAGACAACACTTCCATCTTAAATTGATACAATTATCATACTATATAATTCAATCGCATATAACCCAGTTTTATCCTTCAAACTGGGTTATATGCTGACTAAACAGCTATTTCAGATTAAGTTTTTCGATATTTTCTTCATATTTCTTTTGCTGGTATTTGATCACTTTATCGTAGCCAAATTCATCACGTTTCGCTATAAATTCATCTAGGATTTTATCAAACTCGTTATCTGACTTAGCTAATAGCAACTTAGGAAGTGTTTGTCCCCATGATTGAGCAATTTTCGATTGTGAGATTCCTTCTTCAGACGTTCCTGTTGGGTTGATCCCGTCGAATTGTGCAAAGCTCTTAGTCTTTCCTTTTGTCCAATCTTCCATTTGCTTAAATGGTGCGACACCAGGTGGAGCCCATTGTAGTGTCATATTCGTATCCATTAACATCCAGAATGTATGAGATGCCCCAAATTTTTTGTCAAATGCGGTACGATCAGATTGCAACAAATCGACCACTTCTGGCTTGAATTGGTCTTTTCCATCTATCGTATCCCATGTTGTTCCTTTTGGTCCTAAGTACGTGTCTTTTTGCCCTTCTTCACTTATGAGATAACTCATGAAACGAATAGCTCTTGCTTTGTCCTTTACATTTTTTGAGATAAGTGTAACCGTCCAGCCTGAAATACCAGGTCCTGCAAGTGTTGGCTCATCACCCTTTGTATTCTTAGGTCCCTCGACTGCGATATAAACGGAATTAGGATCATTATTGTGCAATACATTTTGTGGAGCCGTTAAATCACTACGTTGGTACATCATCGCAAAATATCGACCTTGGGCAATTTTCTCTTCCATTTGCGGACGTTTATCGATAAAGATATCTTTAGAAAGCAAACCATCTGCATTAGCTTTACGGAACGTTTTTAACCATTGAATGTATTCAGGATCACTCGTGCGGTCATATAATTCTCCGTCTTTTTCCATTGGTATCGCTAAGAAGTTTTGCAAATATCCTTCGAATGAATAGTTCCCCGTTTCGCCAAATTCATGGGTACCGAACGGGATTAACGGTTGACCATTTACTTCTGGAAACTTTTCCTTAGCTGCGGTTATCGCCTGTAAAAATCCTTCTGGAGTTGACATGTCTGGACTACCTATTGCTTCATACATATCTTTTCGTACTAAAAATGTTTGATTGGATGTCATTTGATCTTTATATTGTTCAACCTCTGCGGGTGATGAAGAGGCATTAGGATACTCATATACATTTCCATTTTCCTGTGTATACCAGGAAATCTTTGCAGGGTCTGTCACCTTAAAAAAGTATGGATCATATTGATCTGCTAATTCGTTTAAAGGATGAACAAGTTCTCCTTCAATGATCTGTTTAACAGCGTCATCATCCCATTGTAGTGTGATAAAGTCCGGCAACTCACCAGAGGCAATCATTGTATTCATTTTTTCACTTTCATTTCCTGCTGGAGCAATAAAGTTAATATCAACGCCAGTTTTTTCAGTAATATATTTCGATGTTGCATCTTCTCCCCATTTTGAAGCATACCAAGCAAAGTTCATATACCAATCAAAGGTAATCGGTGAGGTATCCTCTTTCCATCCTGGATCATCCTTCGTTAGTTTTGTCCCATCATCTTTTGTTGCAGGTGCCGAACTCTCTTCTTTCTCTGAACAACCAGCAAATAGAAACAGCAGCGCAGTCATTACGAACAGATACGTTAACCTTTTCGAACTTTTTAAATGGACCATTTGAGATTTCCCCCTTATTATTTTATATCTCATCTTCATCTTTGAAGAATAGACACCATTGTTCGATATTCTTTAGCCTTTAATCGAACCAATCATCATTCCCTTTACAAAATATTTCTGAAGGAACGGATAAACAAGGACGATCGGTAAGGTTGTAACGACCATTGTTGCTAGTTTGATTGATTCAGATGTTACTGATTTATTGGCAATACCACCAGGAGCATTGGCCATCATTTGATTTGAACTAGATTCTGCGACCACTTTATATAAATAGGTTTGAATCGGCTGCAGATCAGCGTTGTTTGTATAGATCATTCCGGTAAAGTAGTCATTCCATTGATACACCCCATGAAACAAGGCAATCGTTGCGACAACCGGCAGAGAAACAGGTAAAATGACGCGAAGAAAAATGGTGAAATCATTGGCCCCGTCTATTTTAGCCGCTTCCTCTAATGAAGTCGGTATCTGTCTAAAGAAGGCTACAAAGATGATTAAATCAAAGAAGTTGAACATCGCCGGCAAAATATAAACGAAGAAATTATCGAACAACCCAAGTTCTCGATAAAGGAGAAATGTAGGTATAAGTCCGCCATTAAAAAACATCGTGATTAACCCGAATATCATATAATACTTCTTACCCACTAGATCATTTCGTGAGAGCGCATAGGCAACCATTGCTGTGAAAAAAACATGGATCGCTGTACCAATCACTGTTTTGCTCACGGTTACAAAAAAGGATTGCAGGATACCAGAGTTTGAAAAAACAGCTTTATAGTTATCTAAACTAAACTCTCTTGGCCACCAAAAGATTCCTCCTTGCATCGCGTCCATACCATCATTAAATGAATTCACAATCACATACCAAATTGGATAGATGGTAATGACGCATATAATCACCATGATCAACACATTGATATGATCAAAAATGAATTCACCCTTTGTCCGATTCTTCAAGAGATTCAACGGTCATCCCTCCTTTTTAATAAAAGGCTGTATTCGCAAAGTTTGTTTTTTTATCGTCATAAGACCTTCTTTACTTATTTAGCCTATCTTCGTGCTCTAGAGCCTAATATAATGAGGTTCCATCTATTTTCTTGGTAACTTTGTTTGCGATAATAAGTAAAATAACAGCAATAACAGATTTAATGAGTCCGACAGCTGTAGCATAAGAATACCTTGCATTTTGGATACCTGTCGTATATACATAGATATCTGCTACATTACTTGCACTAGCATTCAATGAATTTCGTAATACTAAAATTTGGTCGAAGTTAGAATTTAAAACACCACTGACAGCTAAAATAAATAGAATCGAAATCGTTGGTCTAATCGCCGGTAATGTTATGTACCACATATTTTGTATTTTACTTGCGCCATCCATCTTTGCCGCCTCATATAAAGCCGGATCAATTCCTGCTATTGCCGCTAAATAAATAATTGCTGACCACCCTAACTCCTTCCAAATATCAGAGATGATTACAATGCCCCAGAAATACTTAGGATCAGCTAAAAAATTGATCGGGTCCTTCAACACTCCAATACTAAGTAAGATTTCATTAATTAATCCAGTATCTGATAACCAAGTTGTCAAAATCCCACCTAAAATAACCCATGATAAGAAGTGAGGCAAATAAGTAATGGTCTGTACAGCTTTCTTTAATCGTAATGAAATTAATTCATTTAAAAAAAGAGCGAAAATAATTGGAAGTGGAAACCCGATGAATAGCTTAATCAAACTAATACCAAGTGTGTTTTTTACTACATTCCAAAGATTTTCATCCTGAATAAATTCTTTGAAATGAGCTAAGCCTACCCATGGTGCTTCAGCAATGGTATGAATCACACTGTATTGTTTAAAGGCAATAATTACTCCAAACATTGGAATGTAATTAAAGATCAACATCCATAAAACACCGACCAATGCCATTATTTGAAGATACTTTTGTGTTGACATTTTTTTCAGATTTGATCTAAAGACACTTTCTTTTTTTACTGGTTGTAAAAGCGCTACCTTCGAATTAACATCTGGTGTTTTCACTTTTCTCCCCCCCAAATCCTAGCTAGTCATATTCTCTAGTACTTACAGTTTAATGAATCGCCAACAACTATGTAAGTACTTACATTTTGGTTTAGGTGCTATTTTTTTAGGTTTGGGTATAGGGTGTATTCCTTGTTTATCAGATACACAAAATATCAAAAATTCCTATCGTTCCTCAAATCAATTCGCCTAATCTTAATTACTGGAAATGGTGGATGAATTCTACGTACAGTGTAAAGGATACTAGGAAAGACGATGATTTTTATTGATGAAATTACGTTTCCGTTGTCTATATAACAACACTATCCACTCACATCGTCAGATCTTTCTATTATTTATGGTGAAATAGAATAAAAGCTCGATAACACAATACGGGGATAAAGCAAAAGTCCTGGTGAACATATGGGGCGTTTCAGGAAGGGAGAAAAGGAAATACCTCGTTCGCATCTTCAAATTTTTATTTAGAAAATCCATCTTCAACTATCCTACTTCTCAGGCCACCGCTTGAGTGGCACCAAGATATGAAACGTTTTCTATGAAGAGTGTGTATTTATCTAATTCAACACGAATGACATTACCTTTTTCGAAAAAAGATTTTATAAATGATCTAAACATAGAAATAAGCTCCTTTCACTATTACCATACTCATTTCTATTACTATTCCCCTATCGTTCGCACAACAAGAGCTGTCAAAATAGACAGTTCTGATCTTCAAGTATTGCACCTGTTGTTACTTTAAGTACATGACTTCACATAATCAATTTCATCCAATTTCATCTGAATTGAATAACGTATAGTTTTTACAGTATTACAACATAGACTCTTTTTTACGCCAGTTGTGTTTTGGATAAATGAATGATAAAGCAGTTGCTCCCATAGCACTGGGGAATAAAATAAAGGCGAAAAATTGAAGTGTAAAGAATCCACTCACCTCAAAGTGGTTATGGATGGAGTTTAAAATTTGTGTTGCGGTCATTATTGCTACGTGGAAACCGATGGATGTCCACACATTCCCTGATACCGCCCTAAAATAACCTAGAATAAAGGCAAAGCCAGGAAGAAATTGAAGCTGTTCTACGGAATACATGGCCCCTATAAAAAAAGCAAATAGTGAAAACAGAAGTGATTGTAAGATTAGTGTAATCCAATGAGGAAATAATACATTTAAGTAACGATATATATAACCTCTAAAGATAAGTTCTTCTGGTAATGCTTCTATAAAAAATACGGTTATGAATAAAATTAAAATACTCATCAATAAATAATTCAAATCTGTATGTAGTGTTATTTCAACCCATCCAAATATTAAACAAATATATATACCAATAGATGCAGGGATCGTCCAGAGAAAAAGGCCTAAAAGAAATGAAAAGATATTCGTTTTAATAGATGCTTGCCCAAGTTGTTTCCACGAAACCATGTCAATCCTACGTACAAATTCTATGAGACTAACGGTTAATATAGTAGTAATTACAGCAATAAAGAAGTGAATTATTCGACTATATTCTTCTCCCACATACATGCCATTAAGGTAGCTTATAAAGTTCCAAATGATGATACTTATTATCATTACAACTGCAATTTTCATCAATATATTTTTCATTTTAAATGGAGTCTTTCCAACCAATCTATTCAACTCCCGACTTATTAAATTGTATTTTATATATTGTGCTAAATGGACATTGCATTTGCATTAGTCGAGCAGTTTTATAGCAGTAAAACAAAGATTATATGAATCACCCTTATATCGTCGCTGCCCCACAGAGCATGAAAATATGTCGAACTGTCCATACTGATTCTTAATCCAGTCAATCCAATCCATAGTCATTAATTGCCGCTCACTCTATTTTTTTAAACGAAAGGGATGGGTCTTCTTTGATGTTGTCATTTTTCGGAGTTATAGACGTTTATTTTCATAGTAGTTCAATAAGAATATGCATTACTCCTTCTTGGTGATGCACCAGTTCCTTTAAGTACTTTATTCACAATATTCTTCGTTAATCAAACCAAAAAAGACGATACTGTTAAAGAATCGAACTCATTTAGACTAGTTAAATATATTCTTGATTAAACGAATCATCATTCTTGGTATCAACATTAAAATGTTCCAAACTAATTCAAATAAGATTGACTCCCGAATTTCATTAAGTATGTCTTTAAAAATGCCGCCCTGACCATTCTTTTTCCCTTTCCTGACTTTCATCCTCTATCTCCTAATAACTTAGTATTTACTATTATGACTCGAATTTCTAAAAAACTATTTCGATCATCCTACCAATTAGCACAACAAGAGCTGTCAAAATGCTCATCATCCCTTTTCCTTAAAGAATGCTTCATTTACTGCTACAACATTTTCAATTTCAATTGTTAAACCTGTTTCCTCCTTAGTCTCAAGGATAACTGCCTGTCCGAGAGTTTCTCCTTTTTTAACTGCACCACCAGGAAGAGACCAACTGCGCCCTTTGTTATTAACCATCAGGATTTCTTCCTTATCTTCGTTATAAAATAATGCATATGCGACATCTACTCTTATCATATTTTACTATCACTCTTGGTTTTATAATTGGTTTGAATGTCCAAATTATAACAAAATGAGCTGTCGTAACAACTCCACTGATAAACTCAAGTACCCGATAGTTTAATTGTAATTTTTCACAAACTATTAGCGAGCTTAGTTCTATCTCATTTAGTTAGAATATAGCTTTACTAGTTCTTGTAATGGTAAATGATTTGATTTATCCAATTCAACAAAATATTCTAATTGCCATTTCTGTGTTTCGATAGCCTGTTTGCTAGTTGGTTTTTCCCATCTGGGGTAAACTCTAATTGCCATTTTCCCTTTTGTAGTAGCTGTTTTAAGGATATTTTGTTTTACAAGAACTTCTTTTGGAAAAACAAATTGGCCAAAACTATTTTTACTAGTAAAGATATTGATAACCAATAAATCAGTAGCCTTTGCATATGAAAAGGCTTGGTTTTTATGATTCCTATCTTTTTCCCAAAAAGCAACAAACTGTCCTAACTTAGTAGGTGTTTCCTTTGCGACTCTAAATCTAACCGACTTCGAATTTAGTTGAAATATACCCGCCCCATAATCTGAATTTTGAGCTTCTTCTCGGATAGCTTTTATAATGAAGTGATTTGGTTCATAAAAATTTTTATTTACATATGTTAACGCCTTATAAAATTCATTCACTACTGTTACCCCTTAATTTTTATACTATTATATCCATTGCCTCTCAAATCAAGATTATCCTAATTTAACACAATGTCCAAATATAGTAATTGAATGATCCTGCCCCTTAAGTTAAAGAACAATATAGAAAAAAGGTTACCGTAGCAACCCTTTATTTTCTTAAACACTTGCACCCCGTTAGATTAAGAAGGAATAAGGAGTCTCCAATATTCCCATGCTTTGAGGTAAGCATTCAAATCGTGTGGATGGATCTTTACACAAATTCCGATACGTGTATATAACTGGACCACTACTTCTTCTATAAGCCTTGATTTTTCATTCGATACATTATTAAGCAATGAAGAAGACGCAAGTAGTGTTTCTAGATCCAAATCATCTGGAGAGGAACAGAAAGCATAAGTGAAGTCGTAAATTACAGGTCCAATAATGGGTGAAGGATCAATTATTCCATTTAAAAAAGAATTGTTAAAAACGAAATTGTGAACACCTGTGTCGCCGTGAAGTAAGTATTTTTCATCTTTGTTTTCATCTTTTCCTATTTGATCAACAAATGATTTAACTTTGAAATAATCTTCAATAGGCAGTAAATCACCTATATTTATATACGCAGATTCCAAACTTATTGTATTGAATTCATACCAGGTTTGTCTCGGTATCCCTAACCTACCCCATTCTGCTGCCGGATCGTATCTTTTGTAATGATTGAATAGTTCTTTTACCAAAGTAGTCATCCAGTTAATTTTGGAACCACGATTGTTGTGTGTTGTTCCTACTATAAAAGAATACACAATAAATTTCTTATCAGGATCTGTGTAAAGTAGTTTAGGTAACAAACTAACATTCTGGTAAGCTTGAAGAAATTGTATTACAAAATCTATCTGTTTTGGGTAATCAAGCTTCAGAACGTATATGGGTGTACTTAAAACTCCCTTTCAACAAGAAACTGCATTACCCCATCTTGAAGGAATGTATTGATTTAATTTCGACTTTAAAAAATTAATGCCTAAGAGAATATATATCGCTCTATAACTCTAAGGAGGAAGCTCTTATATGAAGTTTAAAATGCAAGGGACAAACAAAATCAACTAATTGAAAGAATTTCCGATAACCATCTTTTTGTAGGTATAGATATTGCTCAACAAACAGATGTGGTTCGAGCTGTAAATGATTGTGGTATTGTGGGTGACGAACCTCTATCTTTTGAAAATAACGAAGTTGGCTTTGCGAGATTACTAGAATGGATATACCAGTTATACCTAGCAACAATGTGTCTTGTGATAAACAAATCCTGAATTCAAAGAAATTCTTGCACACAATGTCAAAGTGAAAAAAATGAAATCTATCATGAAGCTAATTGGTCAGTTTGCAAGAATGCTAGTAGGAATTGTCAGAAGTAACGAATCCTATTGTGCGGAAAAAGTATACCCTTTGGCACCATAAGTTAATTATAATTAGAAAGCCATTCAACTATTTGATTATAGTTACTAGAGAAAAATACATTGTCCTTAGTATTTGACTGTTTAAGGTGATTTAAAATATCACCTTCTTCAATTAAAAATGCAACTGAAATAATATTGTTTAGTATTGGTTCAGAGAAAAATTTATCTTTCCATAATTTTTGAACATTAAAATGTTCTGGAGTGTAACCTTTTCTGTTTACTAACAATTTATACTTTTTGCCACTTTTTATAAATGTTTGGCAAGTATCCTCCAATTCTTTAAACCATAGATTTACGTCATCGGTTGTGACAAAACCCGTCAAATTAGTAATAATTATATCACCGGATACTAAAGTACTAGTATTTTTAACAATCAAAAAATCATCTCCTTGTTATTAGTAAAAACTAGATCATTGTAATAAACATAAGACTTAATGTTTATTGCGTAATTCAGATAAACACCTCAAATAAACTATTATTTTTTCATGTTAGTCCTATTCTCCAAACCCTTTCACCTTTAAATGATTGGATACCTCATATATCAAATCCAAAAAAGTGATCAATGGTATGTTCAGGTTCTATTTTTTTAACCTATTTACTAACTGTTAATCATTCTATATTAAGTCATTTTTTTCCTGCTAATGATGTCGATAAAAATAAAGTATCTTGATTTTAGTTGAACAACGAAAAATACAAACGATTGAAGCTGCAATCCTTGGTATTCTTTCGCTTTGCTCCCATTTAGCATTTACTTCAGGAAATTCCACATTTACAACGTTTAGAAAATTCAAAAATAAAAAATACCTAATTTCTCAGTGTTGTAAAAGAGAAATTAGGCTTTCATTACTTCATAAAAACAATAATACTACTGAGTTAATCGAGGCATCCAATGATAAATGCATTAAACACCTCTAGCTTTTTACATTTGGACGTCAATGTGAGACAACCGCTTCACCCAAACTAAAAAGTCGTCCTTTTACTTGATCGATCATACCTTGCCCCACTCCTTTGGCAATTAGAAAATGATCGAAGCTATGATAGGTGTCTAAAATGTGATCATAAGCTCTTAAAATATATTCTCTATTGGAGTATAAAAGCTCCTTTGGAATATTTTCATACTCACCGTTTAACTGGTGTAGGGATTCTAAGTTTGTGTAGGTGACTTCATAGTTTGTGACAATATCCTTTTTATCTACTCCTGCTAAGCCTAACAGCAACATCGCTAAGATCCCTGTCCGGTCTTTTCCGGCCTGGCAATGAAAGACGATGCAGCCTTCCTCCGCCTGTCCAATCGTTTCAATGATCTTCTTCACCAAATCGTTTTGTTCTAATAACTCAACATAGAAGTCTCCCATGAAAACTCTACTTAAAGTTTCTGTAAGATCTGATACTTGATGATTAATAAACGGAATATTATGATATTTGCAAAAAACTTCTTCCGCAAGCGGGTTTTTATGAAGAGCAATTTCATCTTCACCGCGTAGATCAATGACCGTTTTCACTCCGTATTCTTTTAAAAAGACCATGTCCTCCCGAGTGAGCTTGCTCATATCACTTGACCGTAAAAAGGTGTGCCACTTTGTTTGTTGGCCATATTCGGTATTGTACCCACCTAACTCTCGACAATTTTCAAGACTATCAATCGGCAAGCGTACCCAATTTAATTTCGCATTTTTCATCGACATAGTATCCTCCTAATAAACCGTTCCATCAGTTGATTTTATTTTTGAAATCAGCTGTTGCCAAATTTAATCCTATTTTTAATGTTTGTCATCGCGAGTTCAATCCCAAACATAAGCAAACAAATCATCACAATGATTGTCGTTGTTTGTGGATAATTATACGTATTAATCGCTTGTGTCAATAAGAGACCAATCCCGCCGACCCCAATGATTCCTAAGCTAATTGATTCAGATACATTGGATTCAAAGCGAACTGTAATCCAAGCAACAAATGAAGTAATGCAGAGTGGGATCAATCCGTGATAGATAATATTAAACCAAGAGGCCCCTGTTGATCTCATCGCTTCAATTATTTCACTACCGGTATCTTCAATACTCCCTGTAAACGTTTTGGTTAGATAGCCGACTGCGGGAAACAACATCGCGATAAATCCAGATGTATTACCAAAACCTAGACTTGCAATCACCATTAATCCCCAAACAAGTGAAGGAACAGCACGAATGATCGCGAAGAAACCTTTGATAATGATGGATAAAAATCGATTTGGCGTAATATTGGATGCTGCTAAAAAACTCAATAGCATAGATAAAAGAACAGCCACAACCAATGTCAAAAAAGCCAACGTTAAACTTGTGACAATATCCAACATGGCTTTGGGAACAATCGAGAAATCAAGTGCCATCATATTGCTTAAGACACCTGGAACATTCTCTAACCTCTCATAAAACTTTTGTAAATCAAAATTAATAAGATTTAAAGCTCCAATAAACACTGCTCCTAATATAAGGACAAGAAGAATCGGTTTGACGACACTTCCCTTTGAAGTAACTCGAATGTGCTCCATTATGTATTCAATCCCTTATTTAAATTATACAAATCGCTTACGAATCGAATTAGTTACTGTTTCTGTTAATAGTATTATGGTGACAACCACTGCAATAATGGATAGAGCTTCTTCGTATTTAAACAAATTAATATTTGTATCAATTAGAACACCTATTCCACCCGCACCAACAAGACCTAATACTACGGACGCTCGGACATTAATTTCAAACGTAAACAACGTCCAATTGATCCAAGCAGGAACGAATTGGGGGATGACACCGTGAAATAAGATTTGAAAATAAGAAGAGCCATTCGCTCTTAATGCTTCGAGCTTGTCTCCCGAAATTTCATCAATTGATTCCGCATAACTTTTACTTAAAAAGCCAATGGTCACGAGAATCAATGCTAATACGCCAACAATCCCGCCTAGACCAAATATATAAACCAATAAGGCTCCCCAGATAATAAAAGGAATATTTCGCAAAACTGATACAAAACCGCGGCAGATCACCCGTAATGGTTTGTATTTATTCGTATTTTCCGAGATTAAGATTCCAAAAACAAATGCAATAATCGTAGAAATATAGGTAGAGATGACAGCATAACCAATCGTATAAACTACAGTGGGAATATACTGCTTTAAATTCTCCATGTTCGGAGGAAAAAACTTTTCAAAGAAAAAGAGAACAAAGTTTGGCAAACCGACTATCATCTCTATAATAGAAATGTCTAAATAATAAACTGAAAAAATCAGAACGGCCAAAATTGCTATCACAATCGCAAGAGTTACTTTGGGATCTTTTTGATCGAGCGGGATCTTATGTAGAACTTTATTAGTCATCGTTTTTGCCCCGCTGCCAATTGCATGGCTTGATTTCCTTGATTTTCTATCGAATTATTCACCACATGTCCCTTTTCATCCTTGAGGGTCATTTGTGATTCTTTACCTTCATATATATATCGAACCATTTCATCTGATAATTGGGATGGAGTCCCGTCAAAAACGACCTTCCCTTTTTTAATGCCGATAATCCTTGATGCATACTTTTTTGCGTACTCCACCTGATGGAGATTCACAATACAGGTTAATTTCTTTTCAGAAGAAACCATATGAAGCTGCTGCATCACGATATTGGCAGACAATGGGTCTAGTGATGCAATCGGTTCATCCGCTAGTAACAGTTTTGGTCTCTGCAAGATCGCACGACAGATGCCAACACGCTGCATTTGTCCCCCAGAAAGCTCATCGGCTCGTTTATAGATTTGGTCTTTAAGCCCCACTTTTTCAAGAATATCAACCGCTTCTTTTTTATCTTCATGGGGGTAGAGTCCGAACAAACTCTTGTATAACGGAGTGTTACTTAATCGTCCATGGAGAACGTTTTTAATCACATTCGTTCGTCCTACCAAGTTATAATGCTGAAAGATCATTCCAATTTTGGAACGTTCTTTCCTCAATTTTCGGCCACCTAATTTCTCTAAATGCTGTTCATCGAATATAATTTCTCCTCCTGATGGATCCACTAGACGATTGATACATCGGATAAGCGTTGACTTTCCTGCACCAGATGGACCAATGACAACAATAAATTCACCTGGGTAGAAATCTAAAGAAATTCCATCCAACGCACGTGTATCTTTTCCGTATACCTTGACTAAATGTTTGATTGTTAATAAGGGATTCATGATTTTTATTCTTCCTCCAAAGCATTAATGGCAGCAAGCACTTCGATCGCTAGATCATAATAATCTGGTTCCGTAGCTACAAAACGAGCCTCTGGATCCTCATGGACGGCTTCAAAGTAAGCTTCATCTTCAAATGATACAAAGGCTTCCCTTAAGACCTTTTTAAAATCTTCAGGTAAATCTTCGCGTACAATATAAGTAGCATCAGGGATGTCCTTTGTACGTCCGATAACTTTAATGTCATCTTCCTTAATGGTACCCGCTTCAATCATACTATCAATCTGACTAGCAGCCGCTGCCGCTGCGTCGAAATCACCCATTTTCACACCCATGACACTATTTGGATGGGATTCAGAAAATGTAACATTTTCAAAAAAATAGTCTGACTGCTCGACTAATTCTGGATCTAAGTCAAACTCTTGAACCAAAGTTCCCTTTGGATAAAGATAGCCTGAAGAAGAAGCTGCATTAACAAACGCAAAGTTCTTTCCTTTTAAATCTTCCATATTGTTAATATCCTCATTATCTCCTTGAGTGATAAAGGCAGTATAGTAGTTATTTTTTTCTGATTGAGGTGTAACCAATAATTCCGCTCCTGCTAGCTTGTTTGCTTGATAATAGCTCATTGGACTAGCAAGCATAATATCTAAGTTCCCACTGGCAAGTGCTTCTATACCTACTGCGTAACTGCCACCTTCGTATTCTTTCACTTCAACTCCTAATTCCTCCGATAGGTGTTCTCGTAACGAAGTATGCATGGAAGCTGCTTTTGGGTTGTTTTCATTTGGCATTTGTACCAAAGAAATTTCTTTCGGCCATACATTGTTTCCTGTATCAGAAGAAGCGGACGTTTTTACACTCCCTTCATTCCCACACGCTGTAAGAGTGGATACAAGTCCTATCGTTAAAAAGAATGTTGATAATTTATTCATGATATTAGTAGTCTCCTTTTCTAATAAGCTAAATTCCTTTTCTTTCCTTGCCTGTCCTAAACACCATTGCTAGCAAGATGTAAAATCTATTAAAAAGTTCATATCAGCTTGTAAAGCATCTGATTGCTTTTACGATCACCACCTTAAAATCGATAGAGATTCATTATCTCCTTCATCGGTATTCAGCTTGTATACAACTAATATACAAACGGATTATTAAGGAAATATAGTAGCTATGTAAATCTTTATTAATAAAACGTAAAATAGGAATCTGAGGTCATCGTATTAAATGACTAAAATTGTAAAATTTTCTCTCACATATAGTTTTCTTTTGAAATACAACTTGTGTACAACTAAAATAGTGGTAAGATTTCAATAGATGATTCATTTAAAGTTTTTCATACCATTTACGTGGTAGATTAAAGTTCTTAATAGATCTAGAGAACTAATTTTTATTTTCATTACGACTAAATTGAATCATTTTCAAATTTGTGGAAAGGAAAACAACGTATGCCCTCTATATCATTAGCTAATAAAGCTTATCAAGAAATTCGTAAGAGAATCATATTTGGTGACTATCTACCAGGTGAGGTTCTATCAGAAAACGGACTTTCTAAGGAATTAGAAATGAGCAGAACACCGATACGAGATGCTTTACATCGATTGGACTCAGAAGGTTTTATTGTTACAGTGAAAAACCGCGGAATTTTTGTAAAGGAAATTACCTACAGAGAGATGTTTGAAATAATGGAATTGAATCATTGTATGAATGGTTACGCTGCTGAATTGGCAGCAAATGGGGTTGCCTCTTTTAATTTAGATAAACTTCAATTGCATCTAAAAAATCAACTTAAGGCAAGCGAAGACGACAATTATATTGAATATGTCCAGCAATCCATCTTATTTGGACGTTGTTTGATTGAAACATCGAATAATCAAATGATGTTGAAGACATACGACTCCTTTCGCGACAAGACGTTACGACTTGGCATCGTAAATTGGAAATTAAGTCCTCAGGAAAAGCACTATTCTGCCAACCTAGTAAATTCCCAAATCTACGATGCAATCGTCTTAAAAGAATATGAAAAAATCAAAAATATTCAAAAGGATTATTATTTACATACTCGTGAACGGTTTATAACAAAAGGAACGATTTAATGAAGAAAGTGTGTGTGGTGAACTTATTAAAAGGTATGGAGAGTACTTTAGCTGAGTAAGACTCAATTCTGGCTAAATCTTATCTTACCCATAGAATCTTCCAAGCGTAGTGACAAAATGCCTGCACTAACTTCCAATAGGATCTAAGTTATCAGGCGGTTACTCGTCTCCATTAATTACTCCTTTCACTGTATGTATATCATGTTTCACAGAATTATCAATCCCTCTTCAATTTTGTATATATAGATTAGGAAACGTGGAAAAATGCTATTAGCTACTTTATCATCCAAATTATAATGAAGAAGAGGTTTCTCAAAAATTCCCAAGGATTACACCATTGCACCAAAATTTATTTTTCCATAGAGTAAAAAATTTAAAGATCCATTTTCGGTGGTTCCTCAAGCCATCCATTAGCTATCATGAGCATAGCACCTTCTCGTGTGTATTCTAGTACATCTTTAGCCTGTACCCCTAATTTTGCATTGCGCAGATTGAAACCGGAGCTAAATCCTTGACCTCCAAGACTAAAACCACCCAAAAGATATGTACAAAACATCATCAGCTTTTCAGAAAATGGGGCTATGGTTGAACTAGTAACCGTGCCTATCGTTGTGGCAGGTGGTTGAATATTATTTTGCAGAAGGATGTCCCCATCTGTTCTTAAATTTTCTTTCGAAAGCTCTTTTCCCTTTGTGAAATATTTTTTCACTTCTTCATCCTTGGAACATTGAGCAAAGCCACCCATTAATTGCATACCGGTAATATTGGTTTCAATCGCATGATATAATAATCCAAACTCAACAGTATTTATTGGTCGTTTATGCCCCAAAATATTAGTACCTTTCATGTATTTCTTGTCAGTTATATAATCAATCGACTTTGGCATGGTGACATATGTAGGGCGAGGTAGAAGCGATTTTTCAAGAAGATATTGTGTAAATTGATTATAATAGGACTGCGTGATGGCAGTAAGTTGGTTATAAAATATTATAATATCCTCACGATAAGAGGTAGTCATATGAACTACATACATTCCTGTACTGATTTCCTTTAATACTCGACTGAACATAATATCAAACCCATTTCCCCATAACTTTGGTGCTTCCAGATTAACATCTTCTTTAGTGAATCCTTTTGGACATGCTGCTCCTTCATTTTCAAGCATAGCCTTTAGTTCGATAACCTTTGGTTGAAGTTGTTGCCATAAACCTGACATGAGATTTTTGGCTCTTTCATCATCTGCTTTCTCAATAAAGTACTCCAGCATGCGCAAAATCATTGTTTTTTTTGATATGTCATCCATAATGCACCGAGTTCAGTTGAACTCATTTTAGGTTTATCATTCATGTTGTTTTCCTCCACGGTTACTTTTTTTGTATCTTTTCCCTCTCAGGAGAAAATATTCATGTTGAATAATTCATTCATTTATAAAATGTTTATGAAGCCCAAACATAAAAAAGCATAATTTCTCGGTGTTGTAAGTGAGAAATTATGCTTTCGTTACTTCATCAAAGGATCTTTTGTTGTAGGTTTAAAATAAAGTTTGATCATATCAGTAATCATTCTTTTACTAAAGCACCATTTCTTTTAGTTTAAGTACACCTCTTCACAAACTCATTTAAATAATTGGAATAGCACGAAAGGTTTATAATTATATTTTGTTCTTTCATTTAAATTTGACATATCGAGAAAATTCGATATAATATCCTTATGGAACCTATCGATGTATTTAAAGCATTATCTAATGAAACTCGGCTTAACATCTTACTGTGGTTAAAAGAACCGGAGAAGCACTTCCCTAAACAAGGTGCTCACCTGCCAAAGGAGGTTAGTTATAAAGGTGGAGTATGTGTTGGGGATATACAAGAAAAAGCTAAAACTTCTCAATCTACGGTGTCCCACTACTTAAATTTGATGCAGAAAGCCGGATTGCTCGAATCTGTTCGTTATGGTAAGTGGACTTATTATAGAAGAGATGAGGAAGTCATTCGTCAGATTGGTGAATATTTTAAAACGGAAATCTAGTTATCATGATTTTCGTTATTTTTTCTTTTGTTATATCGATAATTCTAGATATATAAATATAAAATGTTAGGAGTATTTAAATGATGCGTTATATTGCATATATATTTGCTTTATTAGCAGGAGTAGCCCTTAGTTTTGAAGGAGCTATTTATGGTGAACTAGGTAAAACAATAGGTCAGCTGGAAACCAGTTTTTATAATTTTTTTATGGGCGCAATTATTCTTGGTTTACTATGGTTATTTTTTGGTAAAGGCAAGATTTCACATGTGGTTGAAGCACCGAAGTGGACACTCCTTGGAGGTGCTTTAGGAGTTGTGTATTTAACAGCAATAGTAATTAGTGTTCCATTTGTCGGTGTTGGTATAACTATGGTTGCTGTCATTATTGGTCAATTAGCCATGAGTATGGTTATAGAACATTATGGTTGGCTCGGGAGTAAAAAAGCGAGAATTAATAAAGAAAAGATATTTGCTGTTATTTCAATGATTATAGCACTTATTTTAGTTAACTAGGAGGTCTTAAAGATGGGTATATTTATGATTCTATTCACTTTACTTGGCGGTATCACATTGAGCGCACAATCTGCTATTAATGGTACATTTAGTCGTAAGGCAGGAACAATTGAAACGACATTTTTAACCTTTATAACTGGCACTATGTTTTTAGCTATCGTTATTCTCTTCTTTGGTCAAGGTGATATATTTGCCATCTTAAAGGTACCGGTTTGGCAATTAAGTGCGGTATTTTTAGGAGTGCTATTCTTACTCTTTAACGTCTTTGCAGTTACAAAAATTGGTGTTATTGCAACTAGTATTACTGTTATCATCGGACAACTAGTTATTGGGGTCGTAATTGACCACTTTGGCTGGTTTAATAGTTTGGTTATCCCTCTTGATATGAAACGTTGGTTTGCATTGCTATTTATGATCGTTGCTCTTTATTTTATCTATAAAGGAAATAAACGCCCACATGAAGAAGCAAATGCACAATAATTAACTAATTTAAATTGCTCCAACAATTAATAACGTTGGAGCAATTTTTGCGTTAAACAGGATTTTTTATCAAGCTGTTTCAGACTGCTCTCAACTATTTATATATGGATAAAGATGACTCAATAACTCTATAAATCCATTCCATTTAAGATTTTCTTTAATTGAACTAACTCTTCCCTTGAAAGAGTTACACCTTTTCCCATTTTTTCATTTGCCTGATCCCAATCACGTAAATCATATTTTGGATCACGATCATTCCAACTAATCAGATTGAGTTCCTTCTTCCACCCTTTTGCTCCCTCCGAAATAGTTCCTAGCTTTTCTTTAATTTCAAATTTTAAATTTGCCAAAATAAATAACTCCTTATAAGTAGATTTCTACCATTTTTATATCATTTTCTCATAGAATATTGACCTGGAAAAGGAAATCTAATAAGTTATTTTAGATTTATTCTCAAATACTAATTTCGAAATTAAAAAACTACTATTATCACCAAACTGCAACTAAATGTATTTTTGAATATTTCTAAATAATTTGGAGTAGCGAAACTAGGCCTTATAAACAATTAAACCCTTGAAAGGCATAATCGCCAATCAAGGGTTTTGATTTCTATTACTTTAAAGTAGGTAACTTTTTTAATACGATATCCTCCTACTTGTGGTCACCATTAAGTATTTCGATAACTTCCTCTGTTGCCTCTGCAATAAGCTTGTCGTTATGAGCAGCGTCCTTTATACCGCGACTAGAAAGGATGGCAAGCACAATTGGGTCTCCACTCGGTGGCCAAATGATCGCAATGTCATTTCGAGTACCATATGATGCTGATCCAGTTTTATCGCCAACTTCCCAACCTTCTGGTACACCCGCACGAATTAATGCATCTCCGGTGGTGTTTCTTTTAAGCCAATCGATTAACAACGTTCGTTTTTCTAGTGGTAGTATGTCTCCAATTGTGAAGGCCTGGAGGCTCGTAGCAAGCGCTTTTGGTGTGCTAGTATCATGAGTTTCTCCTGGTTCTACTTCGTTTAACGCTGGCTCAATTCGCACAGGATTGGTAATTTGATCACCAATCTCCCTAAGAGATTTTTTAAGCCCAGCAGGTCCACCTATTTGCTCAAATATGAGGTTATCAGCAGTATTGTCACTATATCTAAGTGACGCATCGCTAAGCTCCTTAAGTGTCATTCCTGTTTCGATATGCTTTTCTGTGATCGGATTATAATTGACAAGATCTTCACTCGTGTAGGTAATTCTTTCGTTAAGATCTTCTATTGACTTTTGTTGTAACAATACACCTACAGCTAAAGCTTTATGAGTAGATGCATATGCAAAACGCTCATCTGAACGATATTCTACCGTTTGGTTTGTACCTGTGTCTAGTGCAAAGACGCCAAGTCTAGCATCATATTCCTCCTCAAGTTTGGCAAAATCGGCTGTCATTTTGGTTTCTTGATTTTTTGGTTTAGATTGAGCAGCTTGACTGTTTTCACCTGAACAACCGACTAGCGTTACAAATGAGAGAAGAAGTACCGGTACAAGTTTTTTAAATTTAAAAGTAGTGAACAATGTGTTAGTTGTTTTCATATAAATAACCTCTTTCGGAAAAAATGTATTTTTAACCCAATTAGATATTTAGTAATAAAATTCATTACTCTTACTATTTATTGCTTTGAAATATCGGTAGTTGTTACATATTTCTTTTGTAAACTCACATATGCTTCTACTATTCTATTAGCAATATGCTTATTTATTGGATCACCATCATTACTAAGCCATGGGACAACGACACTAAATGCTACCTCTGGATTTTCTGAAGGATAATAACCTACGAAGCTTAAATTATTTGTTTCCTTGCCCCAATACTCGCGTTTGATTCCATAATAAGCTGTTTCTGAGGTTCCCGTTTTACCAGCAACATCATGTGAAAATTTCCCTTTGGCTGTCCCAGAAGTAACAACAAGCTTAAATCCATCTTGAACTCGCTCTAGATCACTTGTTGAGTTATTTACTTTATTTAATACGTTTGGTTCCTTATCCACAACAATTGGTCCAAGCTCAGAATCTTCATCAGGTATATGTATACTTGTTACAATCCTTGGTTGGATCCGTGATCCACCATTCGCTATCACAGAAACATATTGTGCCAATTGTAATGGTGTGTAAGTATCAAATTGACCAATTGAAATATCTAGTAGCTTCCCTGCCTCATCAGGTGGATTCTGCAATCCAGATGACTCCTGTGCTAAATCAATCCCTGTTGGAACTCCCAAACCAAACTGAGCAAAATAGTTTCGTAGCTTCTGGAAATCCTCTGAAGTTGCATGAAATGGCCCATCTTTAATATAAGTGATGTCTGCAATCTTCATCGCAACATAAAACATATAGACGTTTGATGATAATTTTAATGCGTTCAAATCAGTCATAAGACCCAAAGGATATGCACTATATGACTTCTTTTCCGGTGTTCCTTTTAAATAAATCGGTGAATCATAATAAGTTTGACCATGTGGCATTCCATCTTGATAACCTGCAAGAACAGTTGCACCTTTTACAGTCGAACCCGCTTCATACTGTGTTGTAAATGCGCCATATCCATAATCGAGGATTTTATTACGGTTTTCCGGGTCAAGCTGCTTACCAACCATCGCTAATACATCACCTTGATTAGGATCCATCATGACGACAAACGCACGATCCATTAAAAAGTGGTTTCTACTAGCTTTACGCAACTCTTCCTCTACAATCTCTTCCACTTTCATTTGAAGCTCCATATCAAATGAAAGCTTTAAGTCATAGCCTCTTTGACCCTCATCAATCACTTTTTCAGAGACAATCTTACCACTGTTATCAGAAATATATTCTACTTTCGCTTTACGAGGATTTAAGTAATCCTCATACTGGTACTCCAAATAACTTTTTCCGACTCTTTCGTTTCGTGCATAACCTCTTGCGGTATAAAAGTCCTCTCGTGATTGAAGAATGCCTTGTTCAGGTGAGGTTATTCCGCCAAAAATTGTTTTTAAATGTTTTTGATATGGATACGAACGGTCCCAATCAGTGATAATGTCTACTCCTGGTAATTCCTCTAAATGCTCAGCAACAGTAGCAACTTCCGTTTCTGTTAAATTTGTTGATTTGACAATCTGTGGTTCATATTGATAACCAGAAGAAAAACGTGTGTAAAGATAGGCAAGTTCTTGCTGTGCCGGACTTGCTTTAATGGCTTCTATCTCCTGTGTTGGAACACGATCAATCTGTAGTTTATATGTTTTAGCAGGCTCTAATGCTAACTCCTTTTTAGAAAGTAGTTTCTTAGACTCTTCAGCATTTGAGGCCAACCAATAATCTTTTATATCACGAACCTTCAGCTCTTCCTTTAAAAACTCAGAATCAAAATGGATAAACTCTGCAAGCTTTTTGGCAGTTAGGATCTTCTCATCTGTTTTAGTTGTCTTATCAACTGTATATGTAATTGCTGGTACACTCTTGTTATCGACAACTACTCGGTTATAACGGTCATACATTTTCCCTCTTGGTGCTGGAAAGCTTGCATAATCAGCTTCAGTTTTTGAAACTTCTTTTGAGAACTCTTCTCCTTGTACAATCTGAACCATTCCTAATCGGACAATAAGGGCAACGAATAGTAAAAAGACAAGGAAAAAGAAAACATTAATCCGAACATATCTTAATTTTCTAAGTTTGCGCTGATCAGATGTAATTGTGTTTAGTTCTGTCAAAACTGTCTCCTCCTTTCTTTTCACTAAAATAGTTCACTTCCTTATTGAACAGTAACTGATGGTCAGAACAATTTACGTTTCCTGCTATAGTTCTACATTTTTACTATCATAGGTAACCCCCTTAAAATTACACTTGTAAGATTTCGTGTTAATCCTTCCCCAGAATTGAATATCGATACACCTTTGACAGATGATCCATTTCTAGGAGCTTACTACATTCTAAAATAGTAAACTTTTCATCTACGCTTTCGATTATTCTCCAACAGAAATAACCCCTATTTTTTGTAAGTAATCCGACAATGCATTTTTGCCAATTGGTACAGCCGCACTACTGCCACCTTTGTCTTTCACATCCTCTAGCACGATGGCTAGACTTATTTTAGAGGTATCTAGGTCTGTTGCAATGAACCAACCATTTTCACTTCCATCTTCATCATCTTGAGATACTTTTATTTCAGCAGTCCCTGTTTTTCCAGCTAATCGAACCCCTGAGATTTGTGAAGATGTTGCTGTTCCACCTTCTTCATGAATGACAGCACTAAACGCACTTTGTAATGTAGGTAGATGTTCAGATTGAATGGCTTCTTTTTTCCAAACCTTTACAGTTTGATCTTCTGTTTGAAGAAGTGATGGTTCCATAATATCTCCATCATTTGATAATGCACTATAAGCAAGAGCCATATTTAAGGAGGTAACCATGATTTCTCCTTGTCCATATCCTGAATCAGCAAGAAGAATTTCACTATCAATTTTTCCATCATTGGAGATTTGGCTAGTGCTTAACGGATAACCAACTTTTAATTCTTCTCCAATTCCAAATTTTCTCGCTCCAGCATCTAAATCAGCACTCCCCAAATCAAGTGCACTCATGGCAAAATAGATATTATCCGAGTATTTTACTGCACGTTTTAAGTTGATTGATGTTTGATCATTCACCCGAGTAATTCTGTAGTTCCCCCAAGAATGATCTTTTTGCCATGAACGATTATTGATGGCAATTTGCTGCTCTGGATCAATTGTTCCTTTTTCAAGTCCAGTTGCAGCAGTTATTAATTTAAAAACAGAACCCGGTGAGTATAATCTACTAAATCTGTTTGCTTCGTCAGCAAACTGAGTTTCTTCCCGATTTTGTTGTTCTTCCCGAGTCACATATGTTGTGTAGCGATTCGAATGATAAGAAGGTGAACTCACAAGTGCAAGAATTTCACCTGTTTGTGGATGAACAGCAGCGGCTGACCCTTTCTCACCTTTCATCTCATCATAAATATACGTTTGCAAATCAGAGTCTATTGACAACTTAATATCCTGACCATTTTGTGGTTCAAGCTTTGCAATGGTATCAATCTTTTCTCCATCTCTTTCAACATAAATTTCCACTCCACCCATTCCTCTTAGAGTCTCTTCGTATACTTGCTCAAGACCTGCTTTACCAATAAGTGAAGTCGTACTATATCCTTTGTTTTTGTTCTTTTCCAATTCCTCTGCTGTAATACTTCCTACGTATCCAATAAGCCTACCGAAAGCTTCATGATTGATATATTCCCTTGATTCTTTCCTGTTTACGAAAATACCATCATCACCCCTCTCATCTAACATTTTTAATTTTTCATCTTCAGGAAGAATATCGACAATTGGAACAAAGTAACTTGGATTTGTATTAGCATTTAGTTTTTTGTTAATATGTTCTTCACTTATATCTAATGAATTTGCCATTTCAGTTATTTTCTCTTCTCGATTGCTTTTATCAAACACTTCAGGATTTATGCCAACCGTTTTGATTTCACCATCTTTAGCGAGTGGTTTGCCAATTCTATCAAGAATACTGCCTCTTCTTGCTTTTTCAGTAGCTACCCGAACCTTATCTCCGTTTTTCATACTAGGAAAAATCAATGTCTCATCCCATTGGATTTTCCACTCTTTCTCTTCTTTTACGAGCTTTAACTGGTAATCTGATAAATTTACCTTTCCTGCAACAGTTTCCATTTTTATAGAGAATGGAATCACATTCTTTTCATTCTCTTTTTCAGCCAGTTTTTCTTTTTCTATGTTTATGTTACTGGCATCAATACCCGAGTAAATAGTTGTATACCTTTCCACAAAGTCTTTCTTGCTTATGTATTCTTTGGATTCTTTCGATAATAAAGCATACAAAGTACCATAGTCTCGTGTCGATAACAATTCAGCGTAGCGCTCAAAAGTTTCTGCTTGTTTACTCTCGTTTGAGCATCCAGCTATAAAAAGCAAGCAAGTATTCACTATGATAAATAATAGGAAATACAGTTTATTCTGTTTCACTATGTAACCTCCTCGTAAAACTGATCACTTTCACAGTTTCATTTTTATTTTTAGATGACTATTTATGTTTTATCGACTCTTACACATTTGCTTAACCCTCATATGACTATTTATTTACTCATATTCAGAACGGGTTTAAAATACTACATCTGTAAGATTTCAAGGCAAAAATAGTTGCGAATTGAATAGCCACTACCGATTTCACGTATATAAACTTTTACCTTATCGTTTCCAACTACCTGAGCATATTAAATATTACACGTGTAGTATTTAATGTCAAATGTTTTTTTTGTTATCATTTCAATCATTGACTTCCTAAAATACGAACCATATAATGAAATTATTACAAATGTAAGTTTAGGATGGTTGATATGAAAAAAACACCACAAATCTCAGAGGCAGAATTAGAAGTGATGAAAATAATCTGGAAACATCCCTCGATCAACACCAATGAGGTGATTGAAAAGTTAGCTAAAACGAGTAAATGGAGTCCTAAAACAATTCAGACGATGTTGTTACGGTTACTTAAAAAAGGTGCATTGAATCATTCTAAAGAAGGTCGTGTATTTGTTTATACAGCTAATGTAGCTGAAAGTGATTATCTAGAAATTGAGAGCAATAGTTTTTTAAACCGATTTTATAACGGTACGCTCAACTCTATGGTATTAAACTTTTTGGAAAATGATAAACTATCAGATCATGAAATTAACGAATTGTATCAAATTTTAGATGAACGAAAGAACAGAAAGTAGGAAATGACATGGGCAGTTCATTCTTTACGCTCTTTTTGATTAGTAATGTCATATTGTCTGTGATTTTTTGTATCGTCGTAACTATAAAAAAAGGATTAAAGATTCAACTAACTGTAAACACCAATTATTATATTAGTCTGCTATCTTTATTAACATTGTTTGTACCTTTTATTCCTTTGCATTTTCTAAATACAAACCCTTTATTTGACTGGATCCGAAATATAAGCAAAAGCGATTCAACATTATCGGATATCAATTCTTCAGGTAAAACGAATGAATCGGTTCAAAGCATAAATTGGCTACAAGATTTTTCTATGTCCATTGACCATTCGTCTTTTAAAATAATGGATTCTACCCTTTTCATCGTCTGGATAATAGGAATCATTGTTATGGTAGTGGCGACTTTATCTAGCAATCTGAGAATTTTCAAAATCAAAAACAGCTTACAAGTTGTTGATGATAACAAATTATCAACACTGTTCACTACATGTAAAGAGGAATTAAAAATTCATAAAAGAATCGTTTTAGGATATTCCTCATTGATAAAATCACCGATTACCTTTGGTCTGTTCCAACCATATATTGTCATACCAAAGAATCATTCAATGCTTTCTAATGACGAAATGAAATATGTTTTGCTTCATGAGTTGTATCATTGTAAACGTAGGGATATGCTCGTAAACTATTTCATGTGTATGTTCAGAATGGTTTATTGGTTTAATCCTCTCGTTTGGTATTTTTTAAAGGAAATGAAAACAGAGATGGAGATTTCTTGCGATCATGCTGTTTTAAAATCGCTAGATACGGAGTCACATCTCAAATATGGTGAAGTGATTTTAAGATTTGCTGCTGTTTCGCAAACGACATCATCCTTGTTTGCAGCTTCCGAAATCAGCAGTTCATACAAACAGATAAAAAGACGTATTGTTAAAATCGCAAATTTCCAAGTAGAACCACAACTGCTAAAGATAAAAAGCACTCTCATATTCCTACTTGTTCTGACCATCATTTTGGGGAGTATTCCCTCTCTATCCGTATTGGCTATGAACAAAGAAATAAATCCTTTTACTCCTACCGATGTAGTGAATAAAAATGACGATAGCTTTTTTGATGAATTTACAGGGAGTTTTGTTCTTTACGATTCCAAAATAGACAAGTACACGATCTATAATCAAGAAGAAAGTACCACAAGATTCGCCCCTGCTTCCACTTATAAGATATTCAGTGGATTGTTTGCATTAGAATCTGGGATTATTACAAGGAACCATTCTCAAATGACTTGGGATGAAACCCAACACCCGTATGAAGAATGGAATCAAAATCAAGATTTATTCACTGCTATGGAAAACTCTGTTACATGGTATTTTCAACATCTTGATCAGCAAATTGGCAAAAAGAAATTGCATCATTACTTTGACCAGATAAACTATGGAAATGGTGATTTATCAGGCGATCTATCGAATTACTGGTTCGATGAATCTCTAAAAATTTCTCCTGTTGAACAGGTAGATATGTTGAAAAAGTTTTATGATAATGATTTCGCCTTTGAACAAGCTACTATTCAAACTGTGAAAGACTCCTTACTTTTAGAAGAATCAAATGGTAGCCGTTTATCTGGAAAAACGGGAACCTTAGACATAAACGGAGAACTGATTGAAGGTTGGTTTGTCGGTTATGTAGAAACGAAAGATAATACGTTTTTCTTTGCCGTTCATATTCGTGGGGAAGAACAGGCAGGTGGAAGTTCTGCTGCTAAGATCGCACTTTCCATTTTAGCAAAGGAAGGCATTTATCAATCAGTTTCCTCACGATAGAACCGATATTATCTATTTCGTGTGTCTTATTAATCTATAGACTAATAAGACATGATTTCGCTTCACCAATAGTAACCGAACCGCAGATTACAATCTGCGGTTTTTATATCGCTGTGCCCCATTTTAATTTATCATTACCTTCAATTTAATAAATTCGTTATGGAAAAAAATGATCTATTCTTCTTTATGTTTATCAATTCGGATTAGTCCTTCTTGCCAGAGTTGATAAATGTAAAGAGTGATGGAGATTACTGTCATTATTAAAATCCCTTCCAAAGGTGACAAGTTTCCACTACTTGTTGTAATTTTAAGTTTTTTCCATAAATCTCTAAAGCCAAACGAATAAATACAATCTACAACTAAATTAACAACGAAATAAATCGCAAAATGGCGAAATGTGAAGCGGAATATCCATATAGTTCCAACTGAAAAAATCCCATAAACAGTATGTATTTGTGCTACTCTATCCCAAGAGAAAAGAGTTTCTTTATACTTCCACCAATCATAGGTCCAAGCTACTTGGTACATAATTGTATTTATAACCGTTGCAAACAAGGCAACAGGCATATACCTACGAATAGTAGAATTATTTTAAAAAAATAACGAAAACCACGGTAATAAAAAGAAAGCCCATAAAACGATTTTTACCATAAATGAAGTCTCCTTTAAGATTATATATGGTATATTTCCTCAAAGTTCTTTAATCTACTCACTTTCTTCAATTATTTCACCTAGTTCATTGGAAGAAGATTTTAAGAATTGAATAATTTGTTACCCTTAGAAACATACTTTAATCAAAAGTGGAAAGGGAGGTAATAGTTGTGGATAATAAAAACCCTATAACTTCATCAGAATTAGGAACACTCTGGCTTACATACCAAGAAAAGACACTTATCCTAAGGATTTTAGAATATTTCATAGAAAAATCTGATGATCAAGAAGCTCTGAACATCATGGGAGGTTTATGGCAAGAACTGCATTATTATGTTAAGAAGGTTGAAAAAATTTTTATAAGTGAAGGAGTTGCCATTCCTACTGGATTTAATAAGGAAGATGTTAACTTAGAAGCACCTAATTTATACGACAATGGGTTTGATATTATGTTTCTTCGTATCTTAAAAGAAGTAAGCATGGGTATGTATACAATTAATATGAATATGGCGTATCGTGATGATGTTATGATGATTTATGAAGGCCTTACTAGAGTAACTCAAAAGATTTATAAATTAACTACTCTTTATTTACTTGAAAAAGGAATTCTTACCCTTCCACCAAATGTAACGATGCCTAAATCCAAAGAGTTTATTGAAAGTAAAAGCTATTTGAGTGGATTTAATCCATTTAGTGAAAAAAGAGTATTGAATGATATTGAGTTAGGTTATCTTCATCATGGAATTGAGACAAATAATATTGGAATGCAGCTGATTACCGGCTTTGCACAATGTGCAGAGAATAAAGAGGTTAAACAATACTTTGTGAAAGGAAAAGAGCTAGCTAAGAAACAAATAAAGGTGTTTTCTGACATCCTTCTAGAAAACGTTGCTCAGTTTTCTGCTACTTCTGGAAGCACTGTAACCACTTCTAAAGTCGCTCCCTTTTCTCAAAAGCTCATGATGTTTTGTGTTTTCCTTCTTAATGGTTTCGGAATTGTAGGAAGTAGCTTCGGCACAATGTTTAGTTTAAGAAAGGATGTATCCATGAAAACAGCATTAATAGCCAAGGATATATACTTCTATGCCGATGAAGGTATTAAAATTATGATTAAAAACGGGTGGTTTGAGGAACCACCACAAATGGAGGATAGAGCTCAAATAATAAAAAAATAATCGATATATTTTGTTTTAAGGTAATAAGTAATCCTAGTCTTATTTGAGTTCACTTATTAGCTCTTTATCAGCATTGATTACTATGGTACTTAAAGCTACAGATTTAAAAATACACGCCAAGTTTAACTTTACGGTTGAATACAATTTAGTAACTTCCTCAAAGTATAGCAAAAAGGTAAGCATAGTAATTGTGCTTACCTTTTTTCACCAAGTAATCTACCTTAGTTAATGTTTACAATTACTATGTATTTCCTGTCATTTTTCATTACTAACTAAAACATACTTATTCTCTGAACGGAATCCGTTTTTAAACTCCCATTTCCCGTGTGTACCGGTAAATGGTTCGACTGCTATATATCCACCATTTCCTCGAACTTGGCCGGCATTCCTTACGAAGACTTCAAAGTTTAGGTATACTGTTTTATTACAAGAACCTGAAGGATCTTTAGCAAGTCGACATATCACACCCATATACATAGGAAGTTGGCACACTCCCCTTTTTTAACCTATAACTCTTGAGATAAACGAACCATATCTCTGCACTGAATACCGTTCTCAAAAATTTTTTCAGGATAATGCCTAATAAAAAAGTCCATATCAACACCAATTATTCTAAAACCACATTTTTGATAAAGAGCCAGTTGCCCTATACCTGAATTTCCAGTTCCAACTTCAATTGTTTTGTAGCTTTTTGCCTTTGCTACCTTAATCGCATCCATTACCAACTGTTTCCCTATCCCTCTACCATGTTGCTCTTCTACGACTGCAACATTCACCAGCTCTACTGTCTCTGGTCTGGTTGGAAGTAATACATAAACTCCAACAATTTGCTGTTCTCTTTCAGCTACATAACATTCCCCTCTATTGACATATTCCTCAACAATCTCTTTGGATGGGTCAGCCAATAACAACAATTCCATCGGAAGTTTTTCACTTTTAGTAAGTTTCCTAATATCCATTTTAAGCTCCTTTGCTAACCTCTGATTTCTTTGTGATTCTATATTCCCTTTTTAAAAACTAAACTGCCCTATAGTTGAAGAAGAAATAGCGATGATGTTATTGAAATATCACACTAGTTAATGAAGTAAGATTATTTAATTAGAGGAAAGAATTGTTTTTTCATAAGGTACAGTAGAATCTATAAAATCTTCGTCAATTTTAAAGAATCCTTTTTTTAGATTCACTCTTCCACCTTTCACCCAATTCCATAAATCCGCCTGGGAATCCCCATTGACCATTATCAGTACGTTTTTGCATAAGCACTCGATTTTCTTTATCAAAAATAAATGCACCCGCAACAACCATAATTACCTTTTTCGTTACCTACCATTGACCTAAATGTTGAATGTAATCCATTTATACAACCCTCTCATTTTAGCAATATAAATCAAATCAGGACAAACTCTTCTTGCACATTATGTTCGAATTCCGATATAACCTAATTTTAAAAAATCCATTACCATCAACCCTTTTCATTAGCACATACGTTCAAAAACATCTATAGTTAAGTTATAAATGGAAAGGAGTGGAAAAATGAAAAGGTTTGACTATTACAATGTAGCCCCAGAAGGAATGGAAATTATGATGCAAATGGAAAAATATACAAAGAACTCTTCCGTCAATAGAAAACTTAGAGAACTTGTAAAAATAAGAGTTTCTCAAATAAATGGGTGTGCATATTGCTTGAATATGCATACATCTGATGCACGGAAAATGGGTGAAACTGAAAGTCGAATTTACTGTTTACCTGCTTGGCAAGAATGTGATTTTTATGCACCTGAAGAGAAAGTTGCTCTCGAACTATCTGAACATATCACTCTAATCCCTACAAAAGGAGTTCCAAAAGAACTATATACACGGGTAAGGGAACATTATAATGAGAAACAATATATTGACCTTGTTCTTATTATTAACCAAACCAACAGTTGGAATAGAATTTCTATCGCAATGGGAAATACAGTAACCGTAACGGAAGACTAAGGTTACTCAAAACGAGCATCATATTCGATGTTCGTTTTTATTTATGTCGGATTTTCTATCAAATGCGACATTAAGGAGTCATTCCTCTCTTCCACTAAACTGCCTCCAATTATGGTAACTAGATCTTAAAGTAACACCCCCATAATTTAATTAAAGGAATAATATTTGTTACATAGAAATGACTATACGCTTTACTAGTAAAATCAATTTATGCGTATAAACTTATTTAACAAAATGACATATATCTAGAATTACTTTTCCACTTTCATCAGGTTTAGTAAAACGATGACACCCATACCGTTCAAAGAACCACCATGCCCCTATTTCATCAGTAACTATTTCATACCCTTCTTGTGAAAGCATTTTAGCACATTCTTCTTCCTTACCATATATTTCTGGTTCTGTTCCATGTACCCAACAAACACCTAAATTAGAATCTGTAAAATCGATATAGTCGTACCCCTCTGGGACTACCGTACCTTTTGGAAGAATCATCCCTATCCAATATTCAAATTCTTCTCCTTCTTTCCATCGCATTAAGCCGATATTTGTATTGAAATCTTCATATACAAGCGCACCCCTTATCCAATCATGCAGCAGGAATATCGTCGCTCCACCACAGAGAATGAAAATATATCGAACTGTCCTTACTGATTATAAGCGAATCAATCCAACCCATAGTGCCATTAATTAGGGCTTGCTCTATTTTTTTAAAACGAATGGGAGGGGTCTTCTTTGATATAACGACATTTATTTTCAAAGTATCTTAATAAGGGTAAAAAACTATTTTTTAAATCTTTTTGAATATATGATTGGTGCTTGTCTTTCATCAGATACATCAATTAAAGCGACTTCCACTATCTGTCCTAGTATAGTGCTATGTCTTTTTGAACAATCATTAAATGCCTCGGTTAGTTTTTCTTGAGACAACCTATTAGCTATCGTACAATGTGGTATCCAATTATCAGGAAGATACAATGAAATTGGATTATCATTAAACCTTTCGAAAACCATATGATGGTTTGAGTGAAAATCAATTAAGTCTTTTGTAACAGTAGGGGAAAAAAACAATGTCCCAGATTTAAGAAAAGAGCCAATTGTATTAAACTGTATATCAATCACTGGGTGATTTTTATATGTTACATCCATTTGCTCGATGAAATCAGGTATATTTAAGTTGTTATAACTCGCCAAAGTAATATGAGGTTTCCTATCTTCCACTTCATAAGCATAGAAAGAAATAGACCTTACCATTAATTCCTTCCAAATATTCTTTATCAATTGTTTTGTTGATTCATCGAATAAAGCGATTAGTCCATACATAAGAAGACCACCTTAAATTATTATCTTATTCAATACCCCTGCCACTTTAGTCGAATAAGAAATATGCCTCGCTCCTTAGAAGCAAAATACTTGTTGTTCGAAGACGTATTATAATATATGACTTAATCGATAATTTTTGACATCATCATCATTCTTTGACTTACATAGAATCCGTTTTTCTTATAAAAATTTTCAGCTTGTCCATCTCTTGCTGTTAAAAGGGTAATACGTTTTATATTTTTTTCCTGACAATAACTTTCTAATGTGGTAATCAACCTCGAACCAACGCCTTTACTTTGAAACTCAGTATTCACACACATTTCTATAAGATTAAAGTGTCTATCTTGTAACCATTTTTCAGAATAACCCATTAAAAAGCCATTTAAAAAACCATCTTTGCTAAATAACCCTATACCCCAGTAATGTTGATTATGAATTATCTCGGATAGTCGTTCTTTGACATCTTTATGTAACCAACCATCATTCCAAGGATCTCCGTTAAAGACGGATGTATAAAGAACAGTACATTCTTCTAAATTCTGTAATGATAGCCCTTTCATTTTATAGTTCATACGATTTCCCCATTTCTATTTACATAATTTATTTCTATAAAGAACCAATAGATCCTCCTCTAATAATACCTATCTCATCCAATACTTTTTATCAAACCTTCTTCAACTCCCTCAGTTTGATCCTCTATCTCTTGAATGCTCACTTATTCGCAGGATTTCATAACTCTTATAAAAAAATGACGGATAATAGGAATGAATAATTACCTGTAGGTTCCATACTACAATTGTTGCATTTAAGTTCTTTCGCTTTTGTAGAATTTGGATGCAGTCTAATAGTCTTCAGAATTCCACTTTTAATTTCAAATGTCAGAGGTTCTCTGACTATAATTCCACGGTAGTTGATAGCTCGTGCAACGTGAATCTGTTGTGCTATTCAACACCAACAATAAGCTGTTTATCGGGTATTCTTTCTATTACTTGATTTTGATAGTCTTGTATTTTACTATTCATAATAGGGCTTCCTCCTTAAGAGGCTTAGTTTAGAGTGGTCTCTATACTCGTATCTTACTGAGGGAGTCTATTTTTTCAAACCTGATATTTAACGATCTACAGAAATGCTAAACTGCCACCTTAGTTCAATATAAAAAGCGATGCTTCGTTGTTATAAAGCATCGCTACCAGCTATCTAAATAAGTTTTTCTTTCATATACATGAAAATAGTAGTCATACGGATTTAGAGCATCCTTAATTCCTCTTTGGGCAGACACTTCATACCATTCCTCATAATTCACTTCTGGGAAAAAAGTATCTCCTTCGAATGCATGATGTATTTTTGTTATATACATTTTCTCAACATAAGGGAAAAATAATTTATAAATTTGTTCTCCACCGAAAATAAAAATCTCTTCTTCGTTTTTACATAACTCAAAGACATCTTCTATTGAATGAAGAATTTCACAATCATTAAAAGAAAACCCTGTATCCCTTGTCATGATAATATTCCTTCGTTTGGGTAAAGCTCTTCCTATTGATTCAATGTTCTTTCTACCTAAAATAATTGGATGTCCCTTTGTAGTATGTTTAACAAACTCCCAGTCTTTCGGAATTCTCCAAGGAATGTCGTTCTCTTTACCAATTACTCTATTTATATCCATCGCAACAATTAAAGACACTTTCATATACAACACAGCCTTTATAACTATTTTTCCAAGTAATTTCTTATTTAAATTGAGATTTCTTTTTCCACTAGTCGAGTAAAGGAAAACCTCTCTTTCCATCGGTAGATAGATTGCATTCTCCCCTTGCCATTTACAAAATACAGCTAATCTTTTAGGTTCAGATATTGCTAATTCTGCTATCTTTACTAGTAAATATGCCTCTAGTAAGGGCGATAACTGGTAGATAGCCTTCTCTCTAACAGCATTACCCAACTCCATTGGTACTACGCTGCTATCCGACTCCCTACCAAGCGTTTGGCTTCCTTTAAATTTACCTTTAGCTCTCCTAGACTTGCTACGAGTGAATGGCTAGTTCTTTCTCGACGGAAATCCCATCCGCTATAGGACTCGACCTAGGCTAGGCCGCACACCTACCCCGATCGTTAAAGAAAAAAGCCTCGCTATCCATAAGCAAAGCTAGTCCTTTATTATAAATATTGGTAATATTCCTCTTCTGAAATTATCCATTTAACAGCTTCATTAAAATCTTCCGCGATAAAGTCAGGTTTAATTTCACCCCAACGACCATAAAATTGTTTATTTATGTACTTGTTATAAGTTTCTTTCCCACTTCCCGTTTTCACTAAAATCTTCTTACAACCAACTTCATCTGCAGCTAATAAATCAGTCCACCTATCACCGATAACTACACACTTTCCTAATTCTAGATTATTTTCTATAGCAGCCTTTTCTAACATTCCTGATGAAGGTTTTCTACAATTGCATCCTTCATTATGTTGATGAGGACAGATATAAATTTTGTCAAAGCCAAAATCCTTAAGTTCATTATAAAAAGAATCGGATGAAGCCTCTCCTTTAGATATTCCAGGTTGATTAGTAAAAGAACAAATTAGAACACCAGCCTTTCTTAATTGGTTAATTGACTCTAATACTTCTGGGAAGAGTTCAAAATCCCCTGGATAAATAACTCTATCACTACCTCCTATAGTTCCATCCCTATCAATGAAAATAGCTTGTAAGTTTATAACTTTCATCTCCGAAGTCGCAATTTTATCCTTTATTAAATATTCTTTATTTATCAATAGAATTCATTGATATAAACAATTTCTTCTTAAACTCCAAGTTAGTTCAACAAGCTCCCACAGAATTAGATGTATATTCTATACAAAACTAATTAGTTCCATTAATTAGGGCTCGCTCTATTTTTTAAAACGAATGGGATGGATCTCTATGATAATGTCATTTTTCGGAGTTATAAAAGTTTTTTTCATTAGTTGTTAATGAACCAAAAGGGACTAATCTTTATTGCTGTAAAGAATTCATAAGTAAAAACATAATATTTTAGACTTTCTTTTTCCAAGACATTAAATCAGAAAAAGCCAATCCAAATGATACTCCAAAAGGAATACCTAAATCCAAAATATCCATTTGCGAACGTCTAAAAAAATAATAAATAAAAAAGTGTGCAACACTTAAAGAAATAAACCAAATAATAAACGTAAAAAGTCTTTTTCTTATTTGAATCCAATTTAACTTCCTTGTATTCATAATAACTAGTGAGATGGAGAACAAACCATATAGAAAAAGATAAATTACATATCCTATAATAAATTTAAGAGAAATATAAGTATCAATATCCTTATATATTATAAATATCGTAAGTATGGTTCCTACCAAAAATACACTAAACAAAATTAAGTTTAACGAAATATATTTCTTCATCTTTTACCTCTTACCTTCAAAGTCTTTATTTCTTTTGATTATCTCAAAATATCAGAACTTATGCATTGGTAAATCTCCTTGCACTTGCCCCTTTAGTTGAAGAACATAAAGAAAAAAGGCTGCCGTAGGAATCAATATTACTCTTCAACTCTTGAACCCGTTAGTTGAACAGAGAAAACGTCATACAATTCCAATGCTTTGCATCCCTTTTTCTCGAACTTTTCATGCCCTTCTTCTGTAACTCTTTAGCAATCAACATATTAAAAAAACCGTGTCCAACTAATACCACTGATTTATATTCATTAGCGTAGTCAATTAACTGTTGTGATGCCTTATTTGCCCTGAATTTTGCTTGATTCAAAGACTCGCACTTGTATGAATAGCCACTGAACCATAATATCCTTAGTACAATCGTCCAGATACTTGGCTTTAACTTCACATTAAATAATTTTGAAGAAATAGAGGGTAACTCAGTTTCTCGGAATAAAGGGTCAGAAATGATTTTTGTTACTGGATTTAATAATCTTGCTGAATTAACAGCCCTTTTTAAATCACTCGTAATAATAATATTTGCAGTTGCAACTTTTTCAAGGGTTGCTGAGGGATATGTTGACTCTTCAAACACTCCAAGGTAATCATAGCTTTTAATACACTTCTTAAATTCCAAACCAGATATTTTATCATTTTCAGTTAGTTGTGATTTTCCATGTCTAATTAATGATATTTCCATAATTCTTCTCCTCAAATTTGCACTTCACTTACTACCATTAACTGTTATTCTATAAATGAATTTAGGAATCCTTCTTCAATTAATCTGCCACATTAGTTCAACTAGATCCCACAGAATCAAATGTATACTCTATACAAAACTAGTCATCATATTTTTTGACAAAAACGTCACACCAAGTCTTCATCCTTTTGAAAACTCTCTCTATTATCACTATTGTTTAATAAAAATTCAGCTTTAGAATTGCAACACTTAATTTATTTAATTTTGGTTCTAGCCATTAAGGCAACTATGAAACAAAAATAAAGTTTAAGCGTCTTCTTAATGTAATAGATTAGTAGGTTCAAGTTTGGATTTTTATTATATATACCTTTTTTACTGTTTTTTAATAGAATATTTACATATGTCAGATGTAAAAGAAAGGAAGGAATACTATTGGTTCAAAAACAAAAACAAGAGAAATATAATACAAGTTTTTTTATCATATCAACAATTTTATTTTTAATAGTGATGTTGGATAATATTATAGAGGATAACTGGTTTGATTTTTTAGCCTATTGTTTATCTTTTTTGATAGTATGTTTTTTAATCTTTATTAGTGCTAAACAAAAAAGAAGAACGGTATGAGTAATCTTTAGTTGTTTATTTGTAATTTATATATTATCAGTTTTATTGTTACAATTGCTGTTTCTTTTATTCCTGAAGTAGGAATTCGGATCGATGAAGATTATTATTGGTTTTTCGGTTATCCGGCTCAATGGTTTAGTTATTTCGGTGGAGGTTCATTTAATTTTGTTATCTTCTACGTTTTATTTCTCCTTTTGTTTAAAATATTGAAGGAAATGTTTGCTCAGTAAACTTCTCCATATTCATAAGTAGCCTAATGATCTTTTTTATTATTTTAGATTTATTAGGTGTGATGAAAACGTCAAACCTCTGAAAGGACAAAAACCATTCATACCAATACTTCAAATTATTTTTAAAACGGCTTTAGAATTCAAAAAACTTGATAACGCGAGCCAAGTACTAACATTATTGGGCGCAATCCCTTCAACCATTTGGCTTTCGACCCGTCACCTAACTGTCTATGTTTAAAGACTAAAGTTACCTTTAGCACTCCTAGACTCGCTACTAGTAAAAGGCTAGTTCTTGCTCGACGGCAATCCCACCCGCTGTATGATACGACCTAGGCTTGGCCGCACACCTGCATCATTCGTTTAATAAGAAAATGGTTTACTCCTTCTTGAAGTATTGCAGCCTTTAGTTAAAGAAGAACGTTTGATTTTATTATATATTCTCCAAATGAAAACGTACAAGAGACAATAATTTTTTCTTTTCATCTACCGATAAATCCTCAGCTAGCCTTGCAGCAGCAACAGGTAGTTCCCATTGTTTGAATGTCTTTGTTGTATATGGTAAAAACTTTTTATAATAACGAAGATAATAATAAATCATTAACCTGCGAAATATCCTATGAATTCTGTAATGGAATGGTGAAATCTCTTTAGGAAAACCACCATAATTTATTATTAATATTGTCCTAACTAAATCTGCCATATGATTTCCGATTGTCGCATCCGACCAATCAATTATTATTGGACCTTTATCCGATAGCAGAATATTATTTGGGTGAAAGTCTCCGTGACATAATATATTATCTTCAGGTAACATATGTAAATAATCAATTATAGTCTTCTGTTCTCTGCTTGTTAGTTCTGTAACCTTTTCAATTTTCCATTCAAAGGACTTTTTTTGAAATGGAAGAGTAAGACCTGACTTTTGATGGATATCAGCTTGTAATTTTGCCATAATTTTTATTTGTCGTATTACAGTCCAAGGTTTTTCCTCTAATTTTTGTGTTAATGGAAAACCCTTAATTTTTTCATATATTATTGCCTTTTTCCCCTGTACAATTCTTTCACCATAAACTTTTGGAACACATAAGCCAGTCTCGATTACCTTTTGACTATTTGTAAGCTCTTGATTAATGTAAGATGAATGAATGTGTTCGTGAAAAACTTTTGCAACTCTATTCTCATCTAACAAAACAACCTGAGCTGTATTACCTTGACCTAAAATATGTCCATTTATCAACGTAATCACTCACTTTCTTACAGGTAAATACCCTTATAATATATTTCTATAAAGTGAGGAAGAAGACCTTTGAATTCCATTATTAAAATTTTATTCAATTATCCTGCTTCTATAGTTGAAGAACGATAAAGAAAAAGTCTGCCGTAGCAACCCATTTTATTCTTCAACTCTTGCACCCGTTAGTTCAACAATTTTTTATAAGAAAATATAACAATTCCGCAAATCACTGTTACTCCTATAAAAGTAAACAAGTAAAGAAAAGGAGAATTAGCTTTACCAAAATCTACTTCACTTTGAAGTGTCTCTACTTTATCCCACGCACTTGCTATATCTGGTTTGTAGTTTCTTGTTTTGATATAACCGACCAACATCATACCGACTATATAGATTATATGAATTATAATTGAACCAATAAATGCTTGTATAATTATCTTCATTTAGACAACCTCCTTTACATCCGCATTACCATAATAACCCATATTATTCTTCAAGTAACCTGCCACGTTACTTTAATAAGGAAAAAGCGATCCTTCGTTATTGAAGCATCGCACCCTAAAGTTTAAGTGTACTATTTCACAATTAAACTTTAAGATAGGTAATAAGTGATCTTAACTTAGGGATATATCCTTTGGTTTGTATCTCCTCAATAATGTTTCAAGATGTTCTTTTACATCAT
>NZ_JCAXET010000020.1:0-105689 GCF_059758525.1 Metabacillus sp. GQ13 | reverse complement strand
AAAAATGTTTGAAAAAACACTTGAAATATTCTTTTAAAATTGTATAATAATCTATGTCATAATTGTCTGGTGGCGATAGCGAAGAGGTCACACCCGTTCCCATGCCGAACACGGAAGTTAAGCTCTTCAGCGCCGATGGTAGTTGGGGGTCTCCCCCTGTGAGAGTAGGACGTTGCCAGGCTTCAAATTGATCCGCAGTAGCTCAGTGGTAGAGCTATCGGCTGTTAACCGATCGGTCGCAAGTTCGAGTCTTGCCTGCGGAGCCATTTGCTTCCATAGCTCAGTAGGTAGAGTACTTCCATGGTAAGGAAGTCACCGACCGTTCGAGTCAAAACCTTGGAAAGACAAGACTTTAAGCTAGTTTGTGTTAAGTGGTCAAGATGACACCCTCACAGCTATAAACTTCACAACTTTACATATTGAATGATACAAACCACTTTTCTTATGAGGTAAAACTCACTAGGAAGGTGGTTTTTTTGTGTTATTAAGATTTGCTTACAAAGAATTTTACTCTGATAAGGAGCTCCAAGGATTAAAGAAAGAGACCTCTCTGAAAGCTTATGATTTCCTTTTCAGTGACTTCATGGAGTGGTGTGAAAAAGAGGAAGTAACCCACGTTGAAAATATCACCTCAAGGACACTCAAGAAGTATCTCACATATTGCAAGAATGAGCGTGAAAATAACAACTCATCTTTGAATACAAAAGTTAAGCTTTTCAATACGTTCTTTGCTTTCTTGATGGATGAGAAGCTTTTGGATGATAACCCCACGAAACAAATAAAGAAGTTCCAAGAAGATATAACGATTCAGAGCTTTTCAGATAATGAAGTTCAACAAATGCTTTCCCACCTCAGAAGGAACAGAAGAAGAGAAAATGACTTGCATTCAGTAAGGAACTATACAATTTTTTGCTTGTTGCTGGGAACTGGAATGAGGATTGGTGAAGCTGTCAACCTCAAGTGGTCTGACATTCATTTTAATCAGGGTTATATCACTGTTTTTGGAAAGACGAGGAGACAAGAAGTTGTTCCAATGACTGAGAAGGTTGCTCTTGAGTTGTCCTATCTTAAAACGTTCTATGAGAGTAAGTTCAAGAACGTCTCTTCTCACGTATTCGTTAACCAGCAAAACAAGCCAATAACAGTAAATGCTATTAAGTGCTTTTTCAAGCGTCTCTCTTCAATAATGGAGTTCCGAGAAGCCAGAGTAAGTGCTCACACTTTGAGACATACGTTCGCACGAAAATTTATTGAGAATGGTGGAGATGTCTCTGTTTTGAGTCGTATTCTCAGACACCAAAACTTACAAACAACTTCTCGTTATTTAGCTTTCTTCTCAAATAAACTTGCTGAGGATAATAACAAATACAACGCTCTGAAGGATTTTAACTTATGAGAGAACTCTTCAAGAAGCTCTATAAGTGCAAGCTCAAAGGGATTCACAAATATGAGGTGTCAACTCACAAGTGTTTACGTTGTGGACATAAGAAGAGGAGTGAGAGCTATGGGAGAAGTTAATGAGCAAGCTGTTCTAAACATGGTTTCAATGGGGTTCACTGTTGAGGAAATAGCTGTTTTATTTGAGTATTCGACAAGAGACGTTAAAAGGGTTCTTAAGGAGGAATATAAGTGACTGTTGACTGGTTCGAGTGGGTTGAATTGTTATCAGAAGCCAAGGAACTTGGATATTCACCAAATGAGGTAAGTGCTATCATAGAGCAACTCAAGAACAAGTAAATAAAATAGAAAGAGCTACCTCTCCAAGTTTGGTCGCTGGGAAGAGATAGCTCTTGAGTAAATCTGAGGTTGTGACCTCTTCTCTATTATACAAGATAGTAGACTGGTTCAGCAACCTCCAAACAATGGAGGAGAAACCATGCAAGAGCTGAGAAAATACATAAGCTTTGAAACCGTAAAGGAAATGGATGAGACAGTGAACAAGGCTCTCACAAGCTATAACTTAAAGGACAGTGAAAGAGCTGTCCTCTTTGTACTGGCTCAATACAGTTGTAAGTTTGTTGGAGTATCATACATGAAGGTGAGTAAGGTTGCTGAAGGAGTTGGACTCTCCGAGAGGACTGTCAAACGCTGTCTCAAGGCTCTTGGTGAGCTGGGTATCATTACAAGAGTAAGCCAATTGAGAGTTGTCAGAGGTGGCTGGGGAGCTTCCATTACGGTTATAAATAAAGCTGAATGTCATCTCGAATTGTCACAACGTAAAGAGGTTGCAACTCCAGAGGAGACAAGCACTCAAGAGCCAACTCTAAAAACTGAAACCATTCTTTCTAAAGCTAAAAAAGCATTAAAGATAAAAGAACGTAAAGAAGACGTTGAACTTGATTATTCATACTTAGAGAACTCACATATTCCAGAGGAGTTTATTCAAGCTGTTAAGCCATTCATAAGCACAGCGAAGGAAATATACACTCTCTGGGGTAAAGTTCTTCTGACATCTAAAAAGTACGCTCCAGACGTTCTTGATTACACTGAGATAGGTATTCAAGCATTTAAGCAAACTGTTTTCGCTCATAAGCTCAACAAAATAAAGAAAGACTTCAAAGGTTATTTCTGGGGAGTACTAGCTGGTATGTTTTCAGTTGAACAGAGAAGAGCTTCAAGGGTTGAATTGTGGAACTGGCTCGAATAATATTAAATACTTCCTTTCTCGGTGTTATAATTTATATTAAATTACCTTAACAAAATTGGGGAAGAGGGGAATCTAATTGGATTTAAGTTATAAATATAATGCTTATAAACACGCTATGAGTTTCGAGTCGACTTATGGTTATTATGAAGGGCTTTATAAAGTGAGAGATAACCCAACTATTTGGAGGTACATGGATATCTCTAAGTTGGAATCTTTATTGAGTAATAAAGCTTTGTTTTTTGCTAAACCAAGTGCGTTTATAGACCCACTTGAAGGAAGTTATTCAAAATGGGATATTGAGGAATTTAAAGACAATGGTGAAATTACACATGAAACTTCAAGGGAGTATATGAGGAAAATTCAAGAGTTTTCAGCTATCTCATGTTGGCATATGAATGATCACGAGTCAGCTGGTATGTGGGATTTATACTTGAAATCTGAAGATGGTATTGCAATAAAAACAGATTATAATAGTTTGCTAAACAGTATTAGGGATTTACGATATAGAATTTTCTCTGGCAAGGTGCAGTATATAGACTTTCATAAGGAAATGACGAGCAGAAATATTTTTGACACACTATTTTATAAAAGAAAATCATTTAACCATGAAAATGAACTAAGATTTTTAATTATTGCAGGGTTTAGGGAAGATCAGTATAAATTAGAAAAGATTTTTCATGGAGAAGATATACACTATAAAAAGTGGCAATCCAAAATGGATAAGCTGGAAGAAAAGTCTTATAACTTTTCCTATGAACATGGGACTATGCTTGAATGTGACCTTAATGAGTTGATTAGTAAAATATACGTCTCCCCAAGAAGTTCTAAAGAGTTCGTTGATGAAGTTAATTCAATGGTTAAGAAACATGGACTGGATCATGAGAAAGTTGTTCAATCAGACTTGTATAACGACTTTATTTATTAAGGAGTTAAATTTATTTTTAATTGAATTATAGTTTAGTTTGTATAGGTTAAGAACTTATAAGTTAAATTCACAAGGAGAATCTAGTAATTATGGCTAATTTAAAAAGTAGAAAATTTTGGTTCTCAGTTGGAGCTGTTCTTGTTGCTCCAGTTATACTCAACTCAACAATATTTCAATTCACAACTCCCTTAACTTATGGAGATGGAGATGAATGGCTTTCCTTTTGGGGAAACTATTCTGGTGGTCTAATAAGTGCTTTTGTGGCTTATTTTATTGCTAATACTCAAATAAAGAAACAGTTGGAAATTGATAGACAAAAAGAAAATAATTCAAGAATAATTAACCAGCTCCCAGCCTTGATAAGGGTTGAGATTGAATTGGAAAGAATAATAGTTTTTTTAGAAGAGGTTACATCAATAAGGGAATTTACAGAAAAAGAAGTAGGTAGATATGAGAGTGACATAGGTAATTATTATGTAGATTTACTTAATGAGGAAAACTGGCATTACTTAGAACACATCATTAATATTGATTTGCAAATACAATTAATAAAATGCAAAGAGTTTTACAAGGACTTTACAGAAGGATTAGCTTTTAACCTTCAGGTTGCTACTGATAGAGCAGAAGAGCTTGCTATAATGACAGATCGTTTAAGTTCAGTAAATAAAAAAGATTCTTCATTGGAAAGAGACTTTCACTCTGTATGGGATGAGAGAGTTTTAATGAGAAGAAAGAAAATAGCGGGATGGAAAAAACTTGAAAATGAAAACTACCTTCAGACTATTAGAGAACTACTTAAACATGTTCAAATAGAAATTGAAAAAGCAAAAAGTAAGAAGGAAGCTTTTCAAGATACTAATTGAACTAACTTGTAAGTATTTTAGTTTAAGCATTATTGTTTAAAAGGGGAAGAGTAAATGTTCAATAAAAAGAAACAAATCTTTTGGATAACCTTCGCAGTTGTTCTTGTTGTACCAGTTATTTTGAATTTGACTATTTTTCAGTTTGGAACTCCCTTAACCTATGGAGATGGTGACGAATGGCTTTCTTTCTGGGGGAACTATGCTGGTGGCATTTTAAGTGGTCTCGTTGCTTTTGGTGTTGCTAAAATAACCTTGAATGAGGATAGAAAGAAACACAGCTATGATTTAAGGGTGAGCCAGTTACCTTCAATGATTAGAATAAAAATGGAAATGGAAAAAATCAGAGCGAACATTAAGAAAGCATATAAGCAGAAAGCTGACATCACAATGTGGAGAGGAGATAGAAGAAGTAATTTTAATGTTGAGGAATATCCTCTCCATGTTGAGCTATTAAACCAAGAAAAGTGGTCTTATATAGACAAGATTCAAGATATTGATTTACAAGTTAATCTCATTGAGATAAAGGAATTTTACGATACATTTTCTAATTCGCTTGTTTATGATGGTCTCTTTGAAAAGGAGAGATTAGCTGAGGTGGTTATTGCAATTGGCTTAAACCTCCCAGACTATAACTCAGACAACACACCACTTGAACAAGCTGAAAAGTATAGAAAAATAGAAAATGAGTTATTGTATCATGACCATACAAGGCAACAGTGCTGGAAAAAGCTTGAGGAAGGTTTCGAGCAAACTATTGAAGATACATACCAAGATTTATTGAACGCAATTGAAGAAGTGAAACAAGAGAAAGCAAAGTTTGAACAAAGATAAACAACGCCACCTCATTGGTATTTATGTAATAAATAATTACAGCAAACGAGCATTTTTATTTGAGTTGTCCTTCCCTTGGTGTGATTGAAAGTGGCATATGCTTGAATAACCTTCTAGGGTGGAATTAGATTGAGCACACTAATGAGCACAGCTTCAGAGCCAGTCTTGAGGGTAGCTCTCTTGAGGTTCTAGCATAAGAACAAGAATAAGAATTGGAACAAAAACAAAAAGGAGCTGTTAGCTCAGAAGGTTAGTCTCAGAATACGAGCTTTAAATATATGAGACAGAAATAAAAAGAGACTGTAACTAATTTACTTCAGCTAGATAGTAAGAACTTATGAGCCAGAATATGAGCTGGAACTTGTTAGTTATAACTTATTGATGGGTAGAGAGTGAGCTGGACTTCAGAACTTACTCCAAAAAGTAGACTCCAAAGGTTAAAACCTCCCCCTCGATATGGTCACTTTCCAGTATAACTCAAAGAGAACTATGTCTCTGATATATGAACAGTTCCCTCATTAGTACACCCCACAAGAACACTCAGAGCCAGCTTCTTGTCTCTTTGATTCGATTCAGAGTATTTGACTGCATAAGCTACGTCTTGAGGAAATTCTGAAGTCACCTTGAAGAGACCACTTCCCCAGCTGGAACACCCTTATTAGACCACTTCCCTCACGACTTAAAAGACGGAATATTGATATAGAGCCATTCTTTAGACCACTTTCTATATGAGGAAGTAGTCTGGAGAGGTTACTCTCTGGAGTTCCCAGCTCAAGGAAATAACAAAGAATAAAAATGAGTTTACTCTCTGGAGGTGACAGCTTCTCTCTTCTTTTGGTTGCTATGAGGTGGACTCTCTGGAGCTACCTCTGGGAATTCAGCTCTGGAGTTCATATGAGAGACAGCCAGCATTCTCGACTCCTTCTCTGAGCCACCTTGAGAGCTTCTCTCTTGTGTTGGTGCTATGAACAAGGACAACGCTGGAGCTACCTCTGGGGATTCCTCTGAGGTGCTTGGATAGTTCCCAGCTCAAAGGGATAGTATGAGCCAGAGCACTGGAGAGAGTACCACACAAGAGCCAGCACTAGAGACCCAGCTCACAGACAGAACACGAGGAGAGCACTGGAGAGGACACTGAGAAGGCTGTCTCATTAGTACCATGAACAAGGTAAGCTCCAGAGGTAGCACAAGAGAGGAGCTGTTGAGGTGGCTGGCTCATATACCACAAACAAGGACACTCTCTCTATTCTTTGTATGGCTTATGTATTGGCTCTATGAGGAAGCTCATGAGGTGCTGATGGGTTTTTATGAGTACAACACAAGAGCACAACACGAGAGAAGGAGAGCTGTCTCATGTATATGATGAAGGGTGTCACTGGTTCATAATACAAATAAAGAAAATAAATAATAAAAAGATATTTATTCAGAGTAAAAGTGAGGAGGACTGTCAAGGGAGCACAAAGTTAACTCAAAGTTAAGCTAAATATTCTGACCATAGGGGGGTATTAACATAACACATGGTGACATTTTTACAAAGTATGAAAACAAATAAGTTTTTCCTAGTTATTACCATTAGAGTTCCACCTCTTGAGGTCACGCTCTGAAGTTCTCCTCTGGAGTCCAGCTCACACTCCACCACCAACAAGCTCACCTCATAAAGAAGCCAGCTCATATATTTTATTAAATTATTTTCACGAATAAAATTTTCTCAAGTACACCACTCAAGAGGTGCTCTCATTGTCTCCCACTCAAGGACACTTCTCTTTATTTTTGAACTAATGATATAGCAAAGATAAAAAAAGAGGTTGACTCCAAGAGTTCCCTCTTCATGCAACTTATTTTTATTTATTTTATATCCTTGATTCAGATAAAAAGGAGTTGTACTCAAAGTTACCTCATTTTCAATTCCTTTGGATTCCAATAATAAAAAGAAAATAAATGTATTTACGAGATGGAAACAAAAAGACCCTTTTTAGTTACTCCCTTTGAGCCAGCTTACTTATAAGATATAAGAAGTTTTCCCCCTCCAAAAGCGCCTTCGTGCTTACTCTCCCAAGGGATAGAGACACTTTCTAACTGGGTCATATTTGATACCGGGAAACAATTCAGACAATTCTATAAGTAAACTAATTGAGGTTAAGTGAGCTAGTTATAAGATATAAGAAGCTTTCCTTTGTCAAAAGTGCTCTCAAGCTTACTCTACCAAGGGTTTGAAGCACTTTTTAAGTGGTTCATATTTGATACTGGGAAGGCTCTAACTGGGTCATATTTGATACTGGACTACTTTACTCGGAATAAAATGACTCTATTTTTCTGACCATAGGGGGTACTTACAAAGTCACACCCAGCCATATTTACAAAGTATATTTTACGATTAAAAAGCTTCCCTTTGAGCCAGAACCCCAGAGGAAGCTCTCAGAGCCACTCAGAGAATCTTTAAGCCTTCAGAGTGTAATTGGTTAAGGTGAACTTAAAAGGACACTTGTGAGTCATTCTGAGAGGTCTTATTCTAACCCATAAAAAGAGGTCACACTTAACTGGTATATATAATGAAGAAAATATTTTTAAAAGTTATTTATTATAGAAGGAACTTGGAGAAGTAGCTCCTGAATAACTCCAAAAGACAGCTTGAAATTAATTTAGAAAAAAAGTTTGAATATTTTTGAGCCTTACTCTCCCAAGGGGTTCGAGCTTATGGAGTTCCACTGAGATAGAAAAAACCAGAAGTGTAGGCTCAATTCCTTAGCCACTACTGGCACATCTATTATGTAGGGACTTTTAAAGAAATGTCACACTTGCTTCATAATATATATGAAGGCACAAAAAGGAAGCCACACCTTAAATTTTTTATACTAAGGTTGAAAAGAGCACAAACCATCTAGCTCTTTATGAGCTGGCTTCTTTTACTTCTCTCTGTTAGTTTACTCCTTTAATTTGTATTGTCTGAAGCATACAAAGCTGGGAACTTGCTTTAAAGTTCCACTAATCAGCTCCTTTTGGAGCATTTAACTTCTTTGTGAGATAGCTTGCCACGACCTCCCCCCAAGGAGCGAGCGAGTGATTCTCACACCCTATTAAATTTTAATTCATTGTTTTTAATTATCTTTCAATCATTAACTCTAATATATGTCTTTGAAGGAGCTTGACGAAGCTCTTTTTCTTTTGGAGAAAGGTTGAAATAAATACAACAAAATGGAGGATTGATTGAAATGTTACAAATTAGAGAGACAAAGAAAACAAAAAGATTCGAGCTTGTAAATGAAGCTGGTGAAGTAGTTCAAAAGGTTTGTCAAACTTGTGAGCGACTGAAGCTCACTGAGGACTTTGGGAAATACGCTGAAAGACTTCTGAGACCAGATTGCAAAGATTGCTTTAATAAGAAGCAAAGAAAATTCCTTGCTGAAAACAAAGACAAAAAAGCTGTTTATAGACAAAGAGCCAGAGCTGTTGAGCTAGGACTTCCAAGCTTATTCACTGAAGAGGATTTCCAAGAGCTAAAAGCTTTTGCTGGTGGTCATTGTATGTTGTCAAATGAGAAGGTTGACTCTCTCCAAGTTGACCACGTTCAAGCTCTCTCAAAGAAAGGACTTGGAAGCACAAAAGGAAACATGATTCTTGTTTCTGAGAAGGTCAACCAAGCTAAAAGAGCTTTAAGCTTATTCGACTTCCTCAAGAGTGAACGCTCAAAAGGTCTTATTGATAAGGAACAACTGGAAAGAACATTAAAATACTTGGCTCAAGCTAATGACTTGGAGCTGGCTCGCTACATTCACTTTCTAAGAGATATGGAGGAGCTAGCAGAAAAGCAAAGAGCCTTCTGGGGGTGAATGTAGTGACAATTGAAATTTATGTTGATATTAACAAGATTCTAAAGAGTCGAGGAATGAGCTTGACTCAACTTGCTAACAAGACTGGACTTGAGAAAGGACACTTGAGCAAGATTTGTTCAACAAAAGCTATTACGTTTATAACGCTTAACAAGCTTGCTAGTGGACTTGGTGAAAAAGACCCTATGAACTTATTGAGCGTGAAAGAAATACAAAAACAAAACTAACTTAAATGGAGAGTGATTTTAAGATGAATTTACTAAACGTATTCAAAACTAAAACTAAGACGGTTGAGACTAATGGAGCTAAGCTTCAGAAGGCACAAGAAGAGCTTAATGCTTTACAAACTGAGCAAAGTCAAAAGAGCACTGAGAAGTCACAAGTTCAAAACGCACTTGGGGTGATTCAAGCCAGCTTGATTATTGATTTCAAAGATTCAGAAGCGAAAAAAAAGAAAGCTCTTGCTGAAAAGAAAATTGCTGAGCTAACAATTGAGATTAACGAGCTTGGAACGAAAATTCAACAAGTTACTGAGAAGGTCACAGAAGCTCGAAAGGCTGTTGCCAAGTCAAAGGGTGAAGTATTCAAACAAGAACGTGTGAAAGAAGCCACAGCTACTAAGGTAGCTCAGAAGCTTGCTCAAGAGTTTAACAGTTTCAAAGAAGGAACTAGCTTCAATGGTCACGATTGGAACAGCTGGGCTGAAGCTTATGGCTACACAGTGAATAACGAGCGAGTTGTGAGTCCGTTAATTGGCATGACTAACAGCTACCATAAGAAGCTCGTTAATGAAGCTGAAGTTATTCCAGTGTTAAGAGTTGAGAAAGCAGAAGTTGAGGAACTTTCCCAAGAGAAAGCTGATGAGCTTACTCAGAAAGTCTTTGCATACGCTCAAGAGCTTCTTGAAGCTGAAGGGATTGAATTGAAAAAGAAAAGTTACTAATTGGAGAGGGTTGATTCCCTCTCTATTTTAATTCAATAAATTGCATAAAAACTCAATGGGGTGAAGTTATATGTTCAAGAAAGGAGCTGACAATTCAACGATTAGAAAGCAATACATGGAGAGGGAAATGGAGTTATTGAGATTTTCTTTGGAACGTGAAAGCGAGATGAGAAACTTTCTTTCCAAGCATGAGCTTCAAATGATGAAGTTACAAACAAAACTGAGTAACTAACATAAACAATTCAAGCTGTTCGCCAGCGGGAGAAGAGAGGAATGGAGAAGATGAATTTTAATGAGATGACAATTGATGAAGGAGTGAGAATGGGAGGACAATTCAAGACTCCCTCAAGAGTACGCTCTGATGAAGCATACAAGAGGATAAGAGGGAACGAAAATAAAGAGCACTTTACAAGTGTTTCTGATAAGGAGTGTTCAATGGTGTATAAGACAATAAACCTTGAGCAAGCTGGAGCACTTTTAAATATGTTCGCTTACATGGAACTTGGTGACAGTGGCTTTTTGAAATATGAGGGGAAGAAGCTTGGAAAGACAGAGCTTGGAAAACTCATGAGAAAGTCAGAAAGCACTATGAAGAGGATTCTTGGAGAGGTTGAAGCTTTTGGATATATTGAGAGCCATAAAGAAGGAAGAAGGAACGTTTATTCAGTGAGCACTCAGCTGGCTACACGAGGAGAAAGAGTTGGTGGAGGTTACTTCACTAAACTTTATATTAAACGCTTGAGAGACGCTCTGAAGGTCTTGACGCTTCAAGAAGCTGGGTTATTGTTCTTTATGATTCCACACTTTAACACAAGAGGTTTTGTCCTTTGCTCTAACCCTTATGAGCTGGACTTCCAAAAGGTAAAGCTTTGGGGTAGAGAAGAGCTTGCTGAAGCTTGTGGGTTGTCACTGGTTCAAGTAAAAAGATTGACAGCCAGCTTAAAAAAGAAACAAGTCCTTCTTGAAGTTACAACTCATAGAAGTGCAATTATTTTAAGCCCAGAGCTGATAAGCAGAAGCACTCAGAAAGTAAGCGTTCATGAAATTGGAATGATTCTGAGAAATGAAGTCAATGGCTCTGAAGTCACTTGGTAATAAAACAAACGAGGTGAACACTATTGGAAAACATTAAAAATAATTATGAAGCTCTCTTAAGGGAGTATGAGACAGCCAGCAACTTCTTTCAAGAAACTGGTTTGACTCGTTTAATGGCTCATTCACTGGAGAACTTGGAACGGTTTGAAAGGTCATTCATTGAGTGTTACTCGATTGAGGAGCTTATGAAGCTTCAAGGTGAGTTTAATGCTCAAGGACTTTTAATAGTTTAATAACACAAAAAATATGAGGTGATTGATTATGTTAAGCAAAAAAGAAGGACAGAGACTCAATGAAATTCTTGAGAAGGCACTTAGCAAAGACAACGAAGGAGGTTTAAGTGCTCAAGAGGTGAAAGAGCTTCAAGCAATACTCAAGAAGCTGGAGACTGAAAGAAACAAAAAGAAAGCTGAAGCTTCAAAAGAAAGCTTGAGTGAGATTATTTCTTATTCAATGGATATTACACTTGCTAAGACAGCTCTTGAAATGGACAAAAAGAGAAAGTTTAGCCAGCTCTCTCTCAAGGACAAAGCGAACGCACTAACAGAGAGCTTCAACAAGCTTGAGAAGTCCAAAGCCTTTCAGAAGCTCTCTAAAGAGCAAGCTCAGAAGCAAGAACAAGATGACTTTGAAGCTTTGTACGCTGAACATTCCAAAAAGTTTGGAAATGACTTGGACTTGAACTTCAGTGAGAGAGACCTTGAAGCTGACTCAGAAATGAGTGAAAAGGATAAAAAGTTTTATGAGGATTATGTCAAGAAAGTTGGCTACTCAACAATATAAAAACTCTGGGGAGATTGCTGAGAAGCATCTCCCTTGTTAAATACTCTGGAGGTGAAAAAGGATGGCGAAAGGAGATTACATTAAGAAAACTGGAAAGTTCCCAAAGCTTGAGCCAGAAATTCAAGAGCTAATTCTTGAAGCTGAAGAAGCTAAGGAAGAAGCCAAAGAAGAAAAGCTCCAAGAGCTAAAGAAGCAACTCAAGAAAGTTCCTAAAATATGTGGGAGTATGCAAGGCACTGGAAAGATATGTTTACGCTCTCCGCTAGAAGGTTCGAGCAGATGTAACGTTCATGGAGCACGCTCAAGCGGAGCTATTACAGAAGAAGGGAGGAGAAAACAAATGGCAAATTTAAACCCAAAAGCAAAATTGATTCATGGTGCTTATTCAGCTGACTTGAAAAACAGCTTAACAACTGAAGAGGTGACTCTTTACAATGAAACTGTTGACTGGTTCTTTGAGGAGACAAATGGAGATATTGACCCAATAAACTTGTCTTTACTTGACCGCTATGTCATGAACTTCATTAAGCAAGCTCGGAAAGATTCAGCAGACTTTTTGAATGACTCACCAAGCTATAATGATTTTGAAATTAAGATGGTGAGATTCTCTGAAAGTTTGGGTCTTAATAGAAAGTTCAAGCTTTCCAAGGAGAACAAAGACAACGCTTCTGGAATTGACTTGTCTATGATTTTCGATATGGGAGACAAGGAAGAGAAGTAATAAAAGACATGTTCACTGGCTCTCCTCTGGAGAGTCTTTTTGAGTTTGGCAAGGAGGAGGAAATAAATGGACTTTGCACAAAAGATTAAGCTTGTTGTTTTGCTGAAAGACTTGGAGCAACTTGCAAAGGAAGCTGAAGAACTGGCTCAAAAGACTGGCTCAAGAAACATTGAAAAGTTAAACTCAAAGGACTTTGAGGAAAGCTCAACAATAGAAAAAATGGCTGACACACAAGAGGAAGTTGCTAATGATTTACGCTCTCAGCGTGACAGAGTTTTGAAGTATATTGAGACAGAAGCTCCAGACGTTTTTGAAGCATTAAAAGAGCCTTGTTATGATGTTTGGAAAACTGTTGAAGGCTGGGAAACAGAACGAGAAAGAAAAAGTCGTAAAGTAATTGAAAGGTTAATGAGTAAGCTTGACGAGGAATAAAGCCAAGGAGGTGGGAGCTTTGGAAGCTTCAAAGGTAATTGAGATCGCCAACGAGCTGGGAACACTCTTGGAGTTGTTAAAAGCCAAGTATGACCACTATAAAGAGCTTTACTCTCACTCGAATTTGGAGCACAAAGAAGAGAAAGCTATGGGATATTACTGGGAGATGGTTGACACTGATAAGCAACGTCAAAAGATTGTTGCTCTCAGAGCTGAAACCATTAAGCTTCACCCAGATTACCCAGACTTTGAGAAGGTGTTTAACAGCACAACTCGAAAAGCTGAGACGCTTCTCAAAGAAAACAAATAATAATAATGAGCTGGAACAACTAAAGAGGAGACGCTGAAGGCTTCACAGCTGGAGTCAGACTCTTTGGAAGTTCTATCTCTCAATCAAAGCTCAGAACGAGCTTAAAACTTTGAAGGGGGTTGATTCGTTGAAAATTCAATACGTTAATAAGGTGAATGTTTGGAAGCTGGCTCACAAAAGCTTTATTTTCATAGCACCCCAAAAAGGAAAAACTCAAGAGGTCAAAGACAACCTTCAAGAAATAATTGAGATGGTTATAGCTCAAGAGGAATACTCTGAGGTGTTCACAAAAACGAGCATTGGTTGTATTGCTATTGAAGTGGAAGGGAAAATAATTGATTTTAGAGAGGGTCAGCTAATTAAATAAGCTGGCTCTTTTTTTATGCTCTTTAATAAAAGATGGCATTTCTTGTTAAAAAAAGTGTCGGAAAAACACTAATTTTTATAGTAAGATAGAGGAGGAATGATAATTTAGAAGGTACAGGAAGCGGTGTAACAAAAAAATGAGCACAAATCTATCAAAACAAAAAAGGGAAGGCTTATTGGAGAATATTAATCAAATCAAATCTTTTATTGAAAACAATTCAAATGATGAAAAGGGAAGGCAATTATTAAGCTACTTAGGTGAAATCCAAAAAGATATTAAAGGTAAGAAATATGGACTTGTTTTTGAGGAGCACAAAGAAAGCATAGATAAGATATTGAAAGAAAGTATCCCTGTTATAACTGAAGAAAGAGATTTGTTTATAAATAACGGAGGAGATATGAACTTTTTAATCGAAGGTGATAATCTCGCTAGCTTAGAGATATTAACAAAAACACATAAAGAGAAAATCGACTTAATCTATATTGATCCTCCATATAATACTGGAAATAAAGACTTTATTTATGATGATGAATTTGTTGATAAAACCGACGTGTTTAAGCATAGTAAATGGTTATCATTCATGGAAAAAAGATTAAAATTAGCGAAGAAAGTACTGTCAAAAAACGGTGTAATCTTCATTTCTATTTCAGAAAAGGAACAAGCTCAATTAAAACTTACTTGTGATTCCATTTTTGGAGAATCTAATCTAATTAGTAGTATGATTTGGCAAAGAAAAACTGGGGCATCTGATGCAAACGGGATTGCAACGATAACAGAATATATATTAGTTTATATGAAAAATGCGGAGAATGCAGAACGGGTTTTCTCGAAAAATTATGATTCATATGATATAGATCGCTATCGAGCAACAGATGAATTTTATAATGAACGTGGACCGTATTATCTAGATAATTTAGATAGAGGTACTATACAATACAGCGATAGTATGAACTACCCAATTGAATGTCCTGATGGAACTATTGCTTATCCTAATGGTAGAACGGAGTTTGAAAAAGATGGTTGGTTATGGAAGTGGAGTGAAGAAAAAGTAAAGTGGGCTAGGGATAATAAGTTTATTGAATTTAGACCTTCAAGTAACAAAGCAAATGGATGGGCTGTTTGTTACAAGATTTATCTAAAAGTTGATAACGAAGGTAATCCAATTGATAGAGGCGCTCCTTACAAAAATTTAATCTTAAATATTTTAAATGCAGAAGGCACAAGTGAAATGAATAAAACCTTTGGGAAAAAAGTATTTACTAACCCAAAACCTTCAAAACTAATTAAAACTCTGATAAGCATGATTGAGGATAAGAATATCACGGTATTAGACTTTTTTGCTGGTTCTGGTACAACAGGCCAGGCAGTAATTGAACTTAACAAAGAAGACGGTGGGAATAGGAAGTTTTTACTGGCTACTAATAACGAAAACAATATATGTAGAGAAGTAACTTATGAAAGAAACAAACGTATTATTAATGGCTATAAGTATAAAGGTAAGAAAACTACCACATTGTACGAAAAAAAGCTTACTTTTACCGAACTTAAAAGAAGTGCAACCCTAATAGACGATATTAACAAAATTAAAGAACAAGAAGGAGATAACTACGACGAAATAAAGGCAACAGTAAAAGACGGCTATTTAATGTTAAATGGCAGTAAAAGCTATGAGGGTTATACAGAAGGAATTAGAGCCAGTCTAAAATACTTTAAAGTAGAATTTCTACCTATTTCTGAACGTTTTTATTATGAATACGCCAATGAACTCTTAAATTATATTAGGGAATTAGTTGAATTGGAAAATGCTATTGATTTTACTGAAAACAAAGAAATTGCAATTATTTTAACTGATAGAGAATTAGAAGGATTAATACAAAATAAAGAACTGAGAGAAGAATGTAAAGTAATTTACCTAGGACATGATGTCCTTCCAAACAATGAACAAGAAGCTCTTTTCAACAAGTACAAGATTAAAGTTAATATTATTCCAGATTACTATTATAAAGATAAAAGGGGATAAGAAACGTGGGACTTGCAACATTCCAAATTAAAGCTGTTGGGGAAATAATGGAAAGCATGATAGATTCAAACAAAGAGGTTGTTTTTAAAAGTCCGACTGGTTCGGGGAAAACTATTATGCTTACACACTTTATGAGTGAGTATGGAAAGGGATCTTTCGGTAATATTTTTGTGTGGTTGACTCCTGGAAAGGGTGACCTTGAAGAACAAAGTAAAGAGAAAATGGATAAATATATCCATAACAGCCAAACTAAACTTTTGCCAGACGTTATGGCTGACGGATTTAAGGAGAATGATTCCTGTTTTATAAATTGGGAGAAGCTAACCAAAAAAGGTAATAACGCATTGAAAGAAGGAGAAAAAGCTAACTTTCAAGAGCATATTGTACACGCTCATAATAATGAACTTGAATTTATCATAATTGTGGACGAGTCTCACCAAAATGATACATTGAGAGCGGATGATATAATAACCCTCTTTAATCCAAAAAAGATTATAAGAACTTCAGCAACTCCAAAAGATTATTCAATCGCTACACTTATTGAAGTAAAAGATGAGGACGTAATTGCAGAGGGTCTTATAAAAAAAATGTTAGTAATTAATGAGGACTTTGGTCATTCAGTTGAGGTAGAGAGCCAAGTGAGTTTCCTTCTTGATAAAGCTTTAGATAAACATCATGAATTAAAGTTAGCTTTTGAAGAAAGAAAATCAATAGTCAACCCTTTAATCGTTGTACAACTCCCTAACAATAGTGAAGTCATGCAAGATGAGGTTGAGCGTTATTTAGCAACCAAAGATGTTACCTATGAAAATGGTTTATTAGCAGTTTGGTTGAGTAAGCAAAAACAAAACCTTGAAGAAATCGAAGAAATGGACGCAAAACCCATTGTTGTAATTATAAAACAAGCAATCGCAACTGGCTGGGATTGTCCACGAGCACATATTCTAGTAAAACTTCGAGAAAACACAAGTGAAACATTTGAAATCCAGACTATTGGTAGAATTAGACGAATGCCAGAATTAAAGCACTATGAAAACGACTTACTAGATTCTTGTTATTTATATACCTTCGACGAAAAATTTACAGAAGGTGTTAGATTACATTTTAGAAAAGGTGCGTTAGACGCTATAAAATTATTCTTGAAAAAAGAACATAGGGAAATCACTTTAACCAGTGAGCAAAAATCTGTAATTGGAATATCTAAGGACGCAACTCAATCATTGAAAACAATGTTACTTTATTACCAGAAAGAATATGGAACGTCTACAAAAACAGTAGAAAACAAGACCCGTATGCAGACAAAGGGTTATATCTTCTCTGAAATGATTATTAAGAATACTTTTACAGGTCAAATACATACTTTAACCCTTCAAGAATTTAAAAATCTCGGAAGCGTAGATATGATTGAACCATTAAACACACACAAACATGGACGTGAATATCACAATCGTGTAAGTACATTGGGTGTAAAATTGAGTTTACCTTATGAACAAATGAATACAATTATTCGTCGTTTATTTGATAACAATGTTCGCTTTGAAAATAAGATTTTACGTTTAGATACGAGAGAAGTCTATGCTTTTGTGATTAACAATTTCGAAAAATTAAAAGTAGACTTTCGTTTGGCTATGTCGAGTCCTATATTTCAAACTTCATTTGCTTTACCAGTGATATCAGAGAAAGAATTTCGAATTCCACAAGAAGTTTTATTCACTTATGATTCAAAAAACAAAGTCCAAAGGGAATATGAAAGTAATGTGTATAAGGGGTATCTTTCTTCAGCTGAGGTTCGTTCAGATTCAGAGAAATCTTTTGAGAAGTATTGCAATGAGTCTGATGACATTGATTGGATTTATAAAAACGGGGATAAAGGAAATGAATATTTATCTATTGTCTACCAAGATAATTCGGGAAAACAAAGGTCATTCTATCCAGATTATATTGTTTCAAAAGACGGAGAAATATGGATAATTGAGACTAAAGGTGGATTTAATAGAAGTGGAGAAAGTGAGGATATAGATAAGTTTTCTCCTAAAAAGTTTGAAGTTTTAAAAAGTTATTTGAATAAGCATAACTTAAAGGGTGGGTTTGTAAGAAAAGACAAAAGTAATAATGAATTGTTCATTTGTATAAATACATATAATGACGATATTTCAAGTGATGAATGGCAATTGTTAGAAGACGTTTTGTAAACCTCACAAGGATATATTAAGAATTGGTTGAGAGTCATTCATTGGCTCTCTTCTTTTAAGATGGGAAAAATGAGCTGGCTGACTCAAATGGATGTTGCTGAGAAGCTCTCTGTTGCATTTATCTTTTCTGAGTTGGGTAACTGGTCAATTAATTGCTTCACAGAAAAACCTCAACTAAGCTGTCTTTTAAACTTTAACCACCTTAAAAGATGTTATACTCATCATAAATGACCAAGGAGGTGGGGGAAATTAGCAAGAGCACTGTTTCACTTATTCGAGTTTGGCACTCCAAGAGGGAAGGACATAATTACTTTAATGTTAAAATTGAAGGTCTTAATGTAATGCTTTCAGTTAATGAAAACAAGCAACCAAAGAGTTATTCTCGAATTAAGGAATGGATAGAGTCTGACGAGCCAGAGATAAACCCTATTTTGTTCTCTAATAATGAAGATTAATTATTTAAACAGCTCATTAATTTTGCTTAAAAATGCTCCTCGAAAAGCTCAATTCTAAAAAAATATGCTGGTAAATTGCTTGAGTTACAAAGTTTTACACACGAATAAAAACTTTTTTAAAAAAACTTTTAAAAACCCCTTGCAAATACTTTGAGACCCCTTTATAATAAATCTTGTTCGCTTCACAAGGAAAGTGGTTTTGTAAAGCTGAAGGCTTCAAATCTTGCTTCCATAGCTCAGTAGGTAGAGTACTTCCATGGTAAGGAAGAGGTCACCGGTTCGAGCCCGGTTGGAAGCTTAGACAAAGAGAAAAAAATACTTAAATGGCCCGTTGGTCAAGCGGTTAAGACACCGCCCTTTCACGGCGGTATCACGGGTTCGATTCCCGTACGGGTCACCATATTGGAGGATTAGCTCAGCTGGGAGAGCATCTGCCTTACAAGCAGAGGGTCGGCGGTTCGATCCCGTCATCCTCCACCATTTTTATTGCTAAACATTACACCTAGATTTTGCCGGTGTAGCTCAACTGGTAGAGCAACTGACTTGTAATCAGTAGGTTGGGGGTTCAAGTCCTCTTGCCGGCACTGTTTCACATATATGGAGGGGTAGCGAAGTGGCTAAACGCGGCGGACTGTAAATCCGCTCCTTTGGGTTCGGCAGTTCGAATCTGCCCCCCTCCACCATTTACATAAAAACAATTATGATAAACGATGAAAAATGGTATCCATTTCTCAAATTGTTTATCTTTGATTATGTTTAGAGAGTTATTTGAATAAGTTTTAAAAGCTTGCTAATAATAAGCTTACATAAAAGGTGAAATGCAATCAGTCACTTATAATCTCAATTTATTTAAACATTTTTATTGGGCTATAGCCAAGCGGTAAGGCAACGGACTTTGACTCCGTCATGCGCTGGTTCAAATCCAGCTAGCCCAGCCATTTTTATTTTATTTATTCTCATTTTTTAGAATGATGAATGAGCCATTAGCTCAGTTGGTAGAGCATCTGACTTTTAATCAGAGGGTCGAAGGTTCGAATCCTTCATGGCTCACCTTTTTGCGGAAGTAGTTCAGTGGTAGAACATCACCTTGCCAAGGTGGGGGTCGCGGGTTCGAATCCCGTCTTCCGCTCTTGAAAAAGTAAAAATGTCCTTGGGGCCTTAGCTCAGCTGGGAGAGCGCCTGCCTTGCACGCAGGAGGTCAGCGGTTCGATCCCGCTAGGCTCCACCAATCTATATACATACAAACATAGACTACTGTCTATGTTTTTTTATAGTTTCAAAATATATAAAATCTAGAAATAAGATAGTGAGTCTACATTAGGTTACAAAAGTGTACTGTTGTGAGATTCTATTTATCTAGACATAAGCAAAGCTTCTTAGTTAAACATTCAGTCACACGTTGATTTTTCGGTATTTTGAACTAGTAACTATGATCCAGAATATACTGAATGAAATCTCCTTTGAAATAAAAAAACTTTAAATGTAAATACATATTTCTACCTCTTTGAGTCATCCTTTACATTAGGAAAGATAAGAAGGAGGTTAATATTCAATGAGAAGGAACATATCAATAATTGGTATGCCTATGGATCTTGGACAGACGCGCCGTGGTGTTGATATGGGACCTAGTGCAATAAGGTATGCTGGAGTAATCGAAGAGCTCGAAGCATTGAATATTAAAATTGAAGACCGTGGTGATATTGAAATCGGCCGCCCTGCAATGGAGACATCAAGTGATGGGTTAAGGTATTTAAAAGCGGTTCTGAAGTCCAATCAAAAATTATCCTCTGTTGTAGATAAGATTATTGAGTCCGGGTCATTTCCGTTAGTCCTTGGAGGTGATCATAGTATTGCGATCGGCACACTAGCTGGTGTATCCAAACACTATAACAATTTAGGAGTCATTTGGTATGATGCACATGGTGACCTTAATAATTTGGAGACTTCTCCTAGTGGAAATATCCATGGAATGCCATTAGCCATAAGTATCGGAATCGGTCATAAGGATTTAGTCGAAATTGAAGGGTTTTCTCCTAAGGTTAAACCTGAGAATATCGTCATTATTGGAGCACGCTCCCTTGATGATGGGGAGAAGAAACTAATTAAGGAAAAGGGCATAAAGGTATATACAATGCATGAAATTGACCGACTTAGTATGACTAGGGTCATGGAAGAGACAATAGACTATTTAAGGGAGAAAACGGATGGTGTTCATCTATCTTTAGATCTAGATGGATTAGATCCACAAGATGCTCCAGGGGTAGGGACTCCAGTTATTGGAGGAATAAGCTATCGGGAAAGTCATTTAGCTATGGAAATGCTTGCAGAATCCAAAATAATTACCTCCGCAGAATTTGTTGAGGTTAACCCCATCTTAGATGATAAGAATAAAACAGCAGCAGTTGCAGTTGCATTAATGAGTTCATTATTTGGTGATAAGCTTCTTTAATAAAGAATTTTTTTCTAAAAGTTTGTTCGATATTACAAGGTAATATCGCCCTTTAATCTTTTATTTGAAATTAGGAGCTATTCTAAAAGGAGTGGCTGAATCATTTAACGAAAAGAGTATGTAGACAAGCTAAATGCATATAGATGTACTCGAAGAGCGAAATCAGCCTTAAAGGGCTAATAAAAGCCCTTTATTTCTCGTTTTAATTCTGAAGTTTTAAATAGTTGTAAACTTTTCCCCTAAAGTTCCCCAAAATTTGTTAAAATGTTTTTAACAAACATAACTAGCTGTATTCATCCTCCATTTAATGTAGACAAGGTAAATCAAACTAGATAAAGAACGGTAATAAAAATTTAATTAAAAAAAATGAAACTAAATGAAACCCTTATACGTATATAAAGAGACCCGCAGAGTGCGGAGGTATGGTAAATGGAAACGATAGTAAAGATGCGGATAAAGCAAGTAATGAAAGGCGATCAAAATGCATTTGCTGATATAGTTGAATTATATAAAGATAAAATATATCAATTATGTTATCGAATGCTAGGAAACACCCATGAGGCAGAGGATATAGCTCAAGAGGCTTTTATTCGAGCATATGTTAATATTCACACTTTTGACATGAATAAAAAGTTTTCGACTTGGTTATACCGAATTGCAACGAACTTATCGATTGATCGAATACGTAAAAAAAAGCCTGATTATTACCTTGATGCAGAGGTTGCTGGAACAGAAGGTTTAACTATGTACTCCAAAGTTGCTGCAGATGCTGCATTACCTGAAGATGAGATTGAAACAATGGAACTTCAACATACTATACAAAAAGAAATTTTGAAGCTTCCAGATAAGTATCGAACGGTTATTGTCTTAAAGTATATTGATGAGCTATCATTAATCGAAATAAGTGAGATTCTCGAAATCCCAATTGGTACAGTTAAAACTCGTATTCACAGAGGAAGAGAAGCCCTTAGAAAGCAATTAAGGCATTTATGATGAGGTGAGAAAATATGAGCTGTTCTTCTGAAGTTATTCAGCTTTTGCATAAATATATGGATCATGAATTATCTAGTGATGAAGAGAAAAGGGTTAAAATACATCTTCAAACTTGTGAGGAGTGTTCCAAACGGTTTCATGAGCTCGAAAAAGCTGTTGCATTTGTTCAAAGTACATCACATATTGAAGCACCTAAGGATTTCACCCAAGCTGTTATGAATAGTCTTCCAAAGGAAAAGCGAACTGTCTCATGGAATCGTTGGCTAAAAGGCCATCCTATGCTTGTAGCGGCATCTTTGTTTGTTATCCTTATGACAGGGAGCCTATTTTCTGCGTGGAATGAGGATCAACACTTTAGTGTCTCAAAACAGTCCAATTTAGTTGTAGAGAACAGTAAGGTTACCGTTCCGGAGGGTGAAGTGGTGAAAGGTGATGTAACAGTTAAAAATGGATCGTTAAAGATTGAAGGTACAATTGAAGGTGATGTAACAGTTATCAATGGTGCTTACTTAGCATCAGCAGGGCATGTTACTGGTGAGATTGAGGTAGTAGATGAGATGTTTGAGTGGCTCTGGTTCCACATAAAGTCCCTCTCACAGGATGTAGTAGGGTTCCTCCGCTAACACATAGACAAAAAAGCTACTTTTATAGAAAATGCGTCATACTGCCTTCTATAAACAAGAGGTCATCGTAGTGATGGCCTTTTTACTTTTCGATTTAGAAAGGATATAATAGGATAGTTAATAAATAACCCTTATTTAAGGAATATAAGTGTAGTAAAGTGTAGCTAAATCCACGTGCGTGACTAGGTCAAGGGCGAAATCCTTGCACTTTTCTATCTATAAAAGAGTTTAACTCATGGAGGACGAGAGAATGGGATATGAGGATATACCAATATTGCATTACCTCGGCATAGCTGTTGATATTCTCCTTGTGTGGTATGTCATCTATAAATTGATTATGGTCGCTAGGGGAACCAAAGCTGTACAGCTATTAAAAGGAATTACCGTGATAATTGTAGTCCGAATGTTGAGTTATTATTTAGGATTAAGCACATTGCAGTGGTTAATGGACCAAGCCTTAACATGGGGATTTCTCGCGATAATTATCATTTTCCAACCAGAGCTGCGCAGAGCATTAGAACAGCTAGGTAGAGGTCATTTGTTTTCTCGAGGTGGTGCACTTGGAGAAGAGAATTCCGAGATTACTATTGAGGCTATTATTAAGGCTACTGAGTATATGGCGAAGCGTCGTATTGGTGCTTTAATGTCTATTGAAAAAGAAACAGGAATGAGTGATTACATAGAAACGGGGATACAACTACAGTCTAGGATTTCCTCTGAATTATTAATAAACATCTTTATTCCTAACACCCCACTTCATGACGGGGCAGTGATTCTACAAAAGAATCAAGTAGCAGCTGCCGCTTGCTATTTACCGTTATCAGAAAGTCCCTTTATATCAAAAGAACTTGGTACAAGACATCGAGCTGCAATAGGGGTAAGTGAAGTGACTGATAGTCTAACAATTGTTGTATCTGAAGAGACAGGCAGTATCGCGGTTGCTAGAAATAGCGAACTACATCGGGATTTATCGTCAGATGATTTAAGAGAGATTCTTCAAAAGGAATTAAATGCAACAACTAAAGCTGTTTCCTCAAACCGTTGGCAATGGAGGGGAAAGAAAAATGGATAAGTTGATAGAAAATCGTTGGGTAATGAGAATTATTGCCTTATTTTTAGCGTTGATGCTGTATGTTTCAGTTAATATTGATTCAAGCACTCCAACCAATCAGCCAAAACCTCTGTTCGGTACGTCAACTGCTTCAGACGAGGCAATTGTCACGGATGTGCCAGTGGTTACATATTTTGATCAAGAAAACCTCGTTGTAACAGGTGTTCCTGAAACAGTAAATGTCAATTTGGAGGGTGTAACTAGTTCTTTAAAAAAGGCTAGACAGTTAAAAGACTTTGAAGTTTATGTGGATCTTACAAACTTATCAATTGGGACGCATAGAGTTAAACTTAAGTATAAAAACTTGGCAAATGACCTTAAAGCTAGTATAACACCAGTTACCATTCCGGTGACTATTGAGAAGAAGGAAGCTAAGGACTTTCCAGTGGAGGTCGATTTTCTAAATGAAGATAAGCTTGAGGAAGGTTATACACCAGATCAACCAATTGTGAATCCGAACAGTATTCATGTAACAGCATCAAAGGAAATAATTGATCGAATCGCAAGTGTAAAAGCAACAATTAATCTTGACAATGCAAAAGAAACGGTAAATAAGGAATCGACGATAACTATATATGATGATGAAGGAAACATCCTACCGGTTGAAGTAGAACCATCGGTTGTCGATGTCACTGTACCAATTAAAAGTCCAAGTAAGATTTTGCCTTTTAAAATTATCCGAGAGGGAGAGTTGGAGAAAGGTTTAAGTATCTCAAGCATTGAACCTGATCCAAAGGATATAACTGTATTTGGCCCATTGGACGTTTTGGAGCAGCTCGAATTTATTGACGGAGTAATCGTGGATTTAAGCAAAATTAAGAAGGATACCGTATTAGAGGTCGATATTCCTGTACCAGAAGGGATAAATAAATTAAGTCCAGAAAAGATTAAACTCAATATAGATGTAGATGAACAAGAGGAAAAGTCGTTTAATGATCAGGAAATTAAGGCAGTCGGGCTATCAGAGAATAAACAGCTCGAATTTATTGACCCTGAATCTGGTGTGCTTGATGTGAAGATCTTAGGCGTATCAAGTGTCATAAAGGATATAAAAGCATCTGAAATAGAATTATATGTAAATTTATCAGACCTAAGTGATGGAGAACATGAAGTAGATGTTCAAGTAAATGGACCTCAGAATATTACATGGTCCTTACAACAGGAAAAGGTAAAAGTGAAAATTTCTTCAGCCTCATAAGGCAGAATAGATAAAGGAGCGATACCAATGGGAAAGTATTTTGGTACAGACGGAGTACGAGGAATTGCCAATAGTGAATTAACGCCTGAGTTGGCTTTTAAAATAGGTCGATTCGGTGGGTATGTATTAACAAAGGATACAGATAGACCTAAGGTGATTATTGGTCGGGATACTCGTATATCAGGTCATATGCTTGAAGGTGCACTTGTTGCAGGACTCCTATCAATAGGAGCGGAAGTTATGCGCTTAGGTGTTATCTCAACTCCAGGTGTAGCATATTTAACAAAAGTATTAGGTGCACAAGCAGGCGTTATGATATCAGCTTCACATAATCCAGTCCAAGACAATGGTATCAAATACTTTGGTCCAGACGGTTATAAATTATCTGATGAGCAGGAGCTTGAAATTGAGGAATTAATGGATCGTGAAGAAGATACACTACCTAGACCAGTTGGAGAACAGCTAGGACAAGTTAATGACTACTTCGAAGGCGGACAAAAGTATCTTCAATTTCTGAAACAAACAGTTGATGAAGACTTTACGGGGATTCACGTAGCATTGGATTGTGCACATGGGGCAACCTCTTCACTTGCAACACATTTGTTTGCAGACCTGGATGCAGATGTTTCAACAATGGGTACATCTCCAAACGGACTAAATATCAATGATGGGGTGGGTTCAACACATCCTGAAGCAATGTCAGCGTTCCTAAAGGAGAAAAAGGCTGACATCGGTTTAGCTTTTGATGGGGATGGCGATCGTCTTATTGCAGTTGATGAAAATGGTGAGATTGTTGATGGCGATCAAATCATGTATATATGTGCTAAATTCCTAAAGAGTGAAGGTCGATTGAAAAAGGATACAGTTGTTTCCACAATTATGAGTAATCTTGGCTTTTACAAAGGACTGGAAGAACATGAAATTAATAGTATCCCTACTGCTGTCGGTGACCGTTATGTCGTAGAAGAAATGCGAAGAAATGACTATAACCTCGGTGGAGAACAATCAGGTCATATTATTTTTCTGGATTACAACACGACAGGTGATGGATTGTTAACAGGTTTACAACTTGTGAACATAATGAAGAGTACGGGTAAACCATTATCTGAGCTAGCGAATGAAATGAAGAAATTTCCACAATTACTTATCAATGTGAAAGTGACCGATAAATACCATGTTACTGATAATGAAAAGGTAAAGCAAATCATTCAAGAAGTTGAGCAGGAAATGGACGGTAACGGACGTATTCTAGTTCGACCTTCGGGTACTGAGCCATTAGTTCGAGTTATGGCAGAAGCTCCAACAGAAGAACAATGTCGTGTTTTTGTTGAGCGAATTGTAGGAGTAGTTAAACAAGAAATGGGTATGGAATAAGTATTGAGAGGCGGGGATTCCTCGCTTCTTTTAATAGCACCATGCATTTTATAACATATAATATCGTAAGCAATTCATTATGAATTGTTAGTGATTGGAAAAAAGTGATTGACGAATTATTTTAGTATGAGGTATTATTAAATTTGTGTTTCTACAAAAAATAGAAGGGAGCATCAAAGTAGGTTCATATAAATTAAAGCGCCTGAACTAAGTGGACGAAGATAACTTAGTTGACGAGGATGGAGGTTATCGAAGTTTCGGCGGATGCCTCCCGGTTGATTGGTTACAACCGAAAGTTTTTCCTTAAAAGCAAAGAGGTAACTTTTTGTACAAAGGGAAAAACGTAGCCTTCCAAAATATAAACATGTGTGAGGGGACAGAGAATGTCTCCGAAAAGACTTCCTGTCCCAAAGTTCACACTATGGGAGGAAACTTATAATGTGCGGAATCGTAGGATTTATTGGACAACAAGACTCTAAAGAAATTTTATTAAAAGGGTTAGAAAAATTGGAATACCGTGGATATGACTCTGCTGGGATCGCAGCAATGAATGTTGAAGGTGTTCATATTTTTAAGGAAAAAGGCCGAATAGCGGACCTTCGCCAAATTGTTGATACAAAGGTTGAAGCATCAACTGGTATTGGACATACAAGATGGGCGACACATGGTGTTCCTAGCCAATTAAATGCACACCCACATCAAAGCACAACAAGTAGATTTACCCTTGTGCACAATGGTGTTATTGAAAATTATGTGATGTTAAAAAAAGAATATCTTCAAGATGTTCAATTAATAAGTGATACAGATACAGAAGTAATTGTTCAAGTGATTGAACAATTTGTAAAAAAGGGATTAGAGGTTGAGGAAGCGTTCCGTCAAACGTTATCAGTCTTAAAAGGCTCATATGCTATCGCGCTTTTAGATGAGCAAAATCCTAATATGATTTATGTTGCAAAGAACAAAAGTCCACTTCTAATTGGTTTAGGTGATGGTAGCTTTAACGTTATTGCTTCAGATGCAATGGCTATGTTACAAGTAACTGACCAATACGTAGAGATTATGGACAAAGAAATGGTCTTTGTTGAACGTGAAACGGTAACAATTAAAGATCTACAAGGAAACGTTATTGAACGTGCACCTTATAAAGCTGAGCTTGATGCTAGTGATATTGAAAAGGGCACATATCCTCACTACATGTTGAAAGAAATTGATGAGCAGCCTTTAGTTATGAGAAAAATTGTAAGTAAATACCGTAATGAAAACGGTGGTTTATCAGTTGAGCAGAATATCATTGATGCTGTGAATGCAGCTGATCGCATCTACATCATCGCAGCAGGAACTAGTTACCATGCGGGTCTTGTTGGTAAACAGTTCATTGAAAGTTGGGCTAAGATCCCAGCTGAAGTGCACATTGCAAGTGAATTTTCTTACAATATGCCGTTGCTATCAGCTAAACCACTCTTTATCTTTATCTCACAAAGTGGTGAAACAGCGGATAGTCGTTCAGTACTTGTTCAAATTAAAGAGCAAGGTCATAAAGCACTAACAGTTACAAATGTTCAAGGATCTACACTATCTCGTGAAGCAGATTATACGCTTTTATTACACGCTGGTCCCGAAATTGCGGTAGCCTCTACAAAGGCATATACAGCGCAATTAGCGGTACTATCTATTCTTGCAGCTGTTGCAGCAAATGGAAAAGGGCATTCTTTAGAGTTTGATTTAACGAAAGAACTGGGGATTATTGCAAATGCAATGGAAGTTCTTTGTGATCAAAAAGAAGAAATGGAAGCTATCGCACGTGAATATCTCTCAACAACACGAAACGCATTCTTCATTGGTCGTTCTGTAGACTATTATGTAGGCCTTGAAGGATCTTTAAAACTGAAAGAAATCTCTTATATTCAAGCGGAGGGATTTGCTGGAGGAGAGCTTAAGCACGGTACAATCGCTCTAATCGAAAATGGTACACCGATTATTGCATTAGCTACTCAAGAGCATGTAAACCTAAGCATTCGTGGTAATGTAAAAGAGGTAGTAGCACGTGGAGCGAACCCATGTATTATTTCAATGAAGGGCTTAGAAGAAGATGATGATCGTTTTGTTCTTCCAAGTGTCCACGAGCAACTTTCACCACTAGCAGCAGTTGTTCCATTGCAACTAATCTCATACTATGCCGCACTTCACCGTGGTTGTGACGTTGATAAACCACGTAACCTGGCTAAGAGTGTGACTGTTGAGTAAGAGGAAATAGTAGATTGTTATGTTTGTGTCTCTTCGCAACCAAGTTCTTCCCTATGTAATTCAAGTTCGTACCTGCTGTAATTAAGTTGGTATCTGAACAGGAGAGAAAGTGGGAGCAATTACAACATTTTGTATGCTTATTTTAGAAGGATCGGGAAACGTACCGTTGGTACGTTATCTCGGTTCTTTTTTTGTGTGATGAAAAGGGTGAAAAATCGTGATAGAAAGGTTTGAACAAATAGGGGATAAGTTGTGAATAAAGTGAAAGGAAAAGAGAAGGGAATACTGCTATATCAATAGAATATACACAGATTAGGGATAAGGTTAGTGGAAAAGCATGGGGAAGAGCGAAGAAATGTTAGATATCAACAGGTTATAAACAAGTAAGAAAAAAGGCGTGAAGAAAAGCCTGCAAAAAAGAATGATCAACCGTCTTTTTAACCTTAATCCGTACTCCTACTACGGAAGAACTTAATTACATTTTCACCTTCCTTTCTATTCCAATTTCGGTACGGTTTTTGCCCGAAAGGGTGTTTTTTATGGAAGAACTTGAATTACAGAAAAGAGGTAAGGTTTATGGGTGAGAAAGAGCGTGGAGGCAGGCGGGAGAAGGGATTGAGGGGAATTGAAGAGAAGAAATGGGGAGATACCAACTTAATTACAAAAGGACAGTTTGTAGGATTGAAATAAAGTCGTACCGTTTATAAAAAAGATGTATCGTTTTGAATAAAGTTATACCGGTTGTAAAAAAGTTGAACCGTTTTACCCCTTTGGATTATAGTGATCTAAAGGGGTGTTTTTTATGTCTTAAAGAACTAGAACATCTAAAGTCGAAAAGTGGATTAAAGAAGGTCGTGGCTCTGGAATTGGAGCTGATTATAAGCCATGGTTAAATATTCAAGATATCTCTTCGTTAGGAAGATCCACTCGTTTAAAAGGTATTAAAACAAATAGGCAGCATGAATTTTTATCCGATTTGGAACGAAACCACTTTTATTTAACTGAGTATTCAGATTTCGTTGTTGATATTCGAGAAGAATATCCTTTATTACCGTTGGAAGAAACGATTGTCATTGCAGATGAGTTAGGTATTAAACATCCTACAGACTCAAAAACGAATGAGCCAGTTGTAATGTCAACGGATTTTTTATTAACAGTAGATAAGGGTGAAGGGTTAGTAGAACTTGCTCGGACAATAAAAATGAAGGACGAGCTTTTAAAAGAGCGAGTTCTTGAGAAGTTTGAAATCGAGAGAGTTTATTGGGAACGAAGACAAATTGATTGGGGCATAGTAACAGAGCTAGAAATTCCCAAAGAAATGGCGAGGAATAATTGAAAAATTACGGAGACGATTACTTATTAAGTAATCGTCTCTTCTTCATATATGACTAAATACTGCGCAGTAACTATTTCCATAATTTCGGAAGATATAAACGCCAATACGAAATATATTTGAATTCACTAAACCGAAAATTATATAGGTATGAGTCTAAAGGGGAAATTGTTGGTTGTATAGGTATTGAAATTATTAGTTTAAATAGGTGCGGAATTAAACATATTGCAGTATCTCCAGTCAAAAGAGGAAAAGGTATTGGTAGTAAAATGGTTAAATATATTTCTGATAAATATCCATTGATTATTGCTGAAAAGAATAAAGAAGCCGTTGTTTTTTATCGAAAATATGGTTTTAAAATAACATGCCTTGGTGAAAAGTATCCAGGTGTCGAGAGATTTCTAGGAAGTATAAAAAACAATGACCTTATTGAACGTGTGCAGGTTAGTTGAACAAGGAAATACAAAAAAGAACTGGGATGATAATGTATTGGTTGTTTGGCGAAAAAAGAGTCACACGTCGTCTGCCTCAATGAAATTTGTAATGGATGAAGTTACCTTGCGACTGTGTTTAGCTAAGAAGGGCGAGACTGGAAGCTGGTAATCGATATTTCCAGTTTCTAGACATTTTCATTTTTTGTAGGCTGCATTGCTACATGGCTGTCTATAGTGGCAAGTTAGTATAAAAAGAATGCTTAGGACGCATATAACCATTCTGACTAGTGTGTGTTGGAACAGTTCGGAGGGACTTCTGTTTAAAAATTGTTAAGATAAAACAAACCTAAGGGTCTAGCAACTCGACTCTTAGATTTGTTTCCATCTTTAAAAATATGTTATCTATTTCTGATTGTTTTCGTTTGGTGATCATCCCGGTCATTGTTCTGATTGTCATTTTCGTCATCATGTTGGTCATCATCGTCTTCCTTGTGATTCTCCACATGGATGGTGAGGTCTGGCTGTCGGCCGAAACCATCAACCTCAAGGCGATCTTTGAAAGCCTGGATGACAGCGAACGCACTGCTGTCGGCAGTATCCAGCATACCATGGAAATTCACATATTTGATTCCGTGTTTCTCCCCGTAATTACCGGCATGGTTATGACCATTAAAGTAAGCTACTACGTTGCCCGCAGACTCAAGCTCCAGCATGATGTCAGCATCATTCCATGCGTTGTGCTCATTCGCAGGATATACCGGATGATGGCCAAGCACAACCACTTTTTCACCCTTTTTCTTTGATTTTTGAAGCACGTTATGTAACCATTTCATTTGTTCCGGACCGACTCCACCGTTCCAGGTCTGGGCGTTGTTTGCCCCGGTTGCCTTCAGTTGGTTAAAAAACTGTTCGGATTGCTGGTATTTCGGAGTTCCCGGTTCGTTGGCATACAGGCTCATATCGTTTGTATCCAAGACGATGAAACGCCATCCATCTTCCGCGAAGTCATAATATTGATTCTTCATGCCCAGAATGTCTACCGTCTGGTCGGATGAACTATTCGGGTAGTCGTAGTCATGGTTCCCTAACATATGATATTTTTTGCTATTTATCTGATTGAAATATGGAAGAATAGTGTCGAAACTCTCCCTGTTCCTGTCAATTAAATCACCCGTCTGAATGGTGAACTCCAGGTCGTGTTTATTCAGTTCCGCCGTTGCATCCTGCAGTTTGCTGATGGAATTGCGGTAAAAGCGAACCCCATTTGTATCACAATCACAATATTGAATATCGGAAATGAGGCCGAATTCAAAAGATGGCTTTTGATGTTTGCGTTCGTTTTTTTCTGCAGAGGCAGACGTGCTCGTGAATAAAGATAGCCCCAATGCGACACTGGCACCCGTAAACACCAGTTTTTGTGCCAGGTTTCGTTTTCTTAGTTTGGTTTTCATGGATAATTCTCCTCTCAATTTATCATTGCTTTTTCATGATAAAGTATAAAATGGCAGAAGTGTTTCCATTTACCAAAACTTTAAGAATCGTTAAATTACTTAATGTGGCATTTACAAACTTTTATCGAGCGTAGAATAAAGAGAGGGCATGACAAGCGCCAGCGAACAATGAAACCAATATCCTGATTTATCAAACGGAGGAAGGCAATACAAAAATAGATGCTCGTTTAGAAAATTAGACAGTCTGGATGACACAAAAGGCAATTGCTGAGCTTTACCAAAAAAGGTGTCAAAACAATAAACGAACATATAAAGAACATTTATGCAGAAGGAGAAATACAAGAATAGGCAACTATCAGAAAAACCGAATAGTTCAAACAGAGGGGAAGAGAGAGGTTGAACGTGAGGTATCCCTTTACTACAAATATTGATATTTTTATAGGCCATAACTTCTAATAAATTGTTCGAATGGTAGTTTAAAAAATAATAAAGAACCTCATTTAGATGCGTTACGGTGAACCGTACCATAAATAGATGTAAAACAGAGGGTGGAAATCCAAATTAATCAATATATAGTAGAAGAGTTGGGTAAAAGACAAGTATATTGAGAATAAAAATTAAAAGGGCTTGAAGAGTTATAAAATGTAAAAGCCTTTATAAATTAGATGGATTTAGTATCAAAGTTTAATGATTAAACGATGATCGTATCAACGTAGTATCTATCTTATATGACTGCCGTGCCAGTACAAGGATATCCAAAACAATACAAGAGCAAAAACTGGATGAAGTGCACCAGCAATACCGTGTCCAGTATAATACTTGACATAAAAAAGCGCGAACAACCCAAAACTTCACTCGGTCATTTTCCACGGTAACTTACCGATAAAACCAAGAATAAACATTCTTTTGGGAAACGGTGAACCGTTTATATTCTAATGAGATACATACTCCATAATCGGGCGCGTTTATTCTGCTTTCTCGAAATACGTGTAAGATAACCTATCATACTTATAGAATTACAATCTAGGATTCGATCCAATGATCCCTAATGGATCATAATTTAAATTAAGTGGGGGATTCTATTGGAATTAGATGTAAAAAGGAAATTTAAGAAAGTTTCAACGTTATTGGCTTCGGTAGGGTTAGCCACAGCATTAGCAGTAACATCGACTGCACCTTCGGTAGAAGCAAAAACATCTAAAAAAGAGTTCATCCTAGAAGAGGCAACAATTGAAGATTTACAAAAGGCGTTGCAATCAGGCAAAATCACTTCCAAACAATTAACGAAAATGTATTTGGATCGCATTGAAAAGTACGACAAAGGGAAAATCAATTCGGTATTGGAAGTCAACCCTATGCATTAGAGATCGCGGAAGATATGGATGAAGAGCGTAAAGGGAATGTAGGCCCACTTTATGGGATTCCTGTTTTGGTTAAAGACAATATCGATACTGCTGATGGCATGCATACCAGTGCAGGTTCAATCGCCTTGAAAGATCATTTTGCTAATGAAGATTCCTTTGTTGCGAAGAAACTTCTTGAAGCAGGTGCGATTATCATTGGGAAAGCGAACATGACAGAGTGGGCCAACTACATGACCAACGGAATGCCGAGCGGTTATAGTTCAAGAGGAGGGCAAGTATTGAATCCTTATGGACCTGGCATTTTTGCAACAGGGGGTTCTAGTGCAGGTACCGGTGCAGGGATCGCTTCGAACTTTGCTACCATAGAAATCGAACAAGAGCAAAACCCATATGTATCAAGGATTTAGCTCTTTTTCTAACTTCCTAAAGTGGCAATTATGTTAACTAGATTTGTATAGAGTATTCATTTGATACTTGTAAACAAAGACATGAATGCATGCTTTTTTTCATACTGTAAGTTGGAGGTGGAAAAATGGGAAGAGTAGCTTACCGAAATGCAGACATTAACTTAATGGCAAGGATGATGAGAGCAGAAGCTGTAGGCGAAGGAATACAAGGAATGTTATATGTTGGAAATGTAATTGTTAACCGTGCTGTAGCAGATTGTACTGACTTTAATAAATTAAGAACAATTAGAGATGTCATTTTTCACGTACAAGGTGGAAATTACTCTTTTGAAGCTGTTCAAAAAGGTAATGTATTTTATCAAAGAGCAAGAGATTCTGAAAGAAGATTAGCAAGGAAGAACTTGGAAAATTGGAGACAGCACCCAGCGAAATATTCTCTTTGGTACTTTAATCCTTCTGGTCCGTGTCCTCCAACATGGTACGACCAACCTTTTACTGGTCAATTTAAACAACATTGTTTTTATGAACCAGCTCCAGGAACATGTGACAGTGTTTATCGATGACAAGTTTGCTCTTTGAGGAAAGATTCGAATATTTATAAAAACTAAAATTAAACCTTTAGTAATCGTATTTACCCAAGAAAGATTGTAAAATATTATACTTAAACTATCGTATGCTTTAATTTAAAAAACAGCTAAAAGGATCTTCCAATGGGTCTTATTCCCGTCAAGTAGACAAATTAATAAAACGTTCACTTATTAGGCAGCCTTAGCTCTTTATTCAGTAGGACTAAGGTTAGTTGAATATGATTCAAACGTAAATTTTAGAGGTAGAGCAGTTATTATTGTAAATGCTTTTTCACACAATAACTAAGTATTATAAGGAAAAGGCCACCTGTGAATAGGTGGCTAAACTTCAGATAACCTTATATGATACTTTTACATAGGTCTAAGATTAAGTATTTTTTGTTTCGATTATTTTTGTTCCGCAAAATAATGGCCTATCGCAATAACTGTAATGCAATAGGCCTTAATTAGTCTACTTTATCACCAATTTCCATAAAATCAATAAATGAATATTCAACACGAGGAGGTACCTCCGGAAAAACCTTGCGCTTAATTAAGCAATCTGTTTCTAGTTTTATGAAACAAAGAATGAGATATTTCCAACGTCCGAAAGTATATTTTGTGTATAGGCAATCCATATACCTCTCTCTGTTCCATTATAAATTCTTTATCAAAACGTCTTTACATATTCTAGCCATCTTTTCACCTGCTTTTTGCTATTAAGTACAAAAAAATGTACTACGGCAATTTTTATTGCCCTCTTTAAAAAAATGAGAATTGGTTTTATTCTAGTGTATGTAACAAAATTACTCAATACAACAAGTTGATAGGCAAACGGTGTAATAAACAGAATCTGGACATCTCAGTGTGAAACTGCTGATATGGAACGAGTGTTCTATCTCATTGTTGGACCCATACTTTTGACCCCAGTTCTAGATAAATTCAGCCCGATAAAATGTGAGTAGGTCACTTAGGATAAATTGACAGCTAAATATTCACCATGATATAGTTAGCTTGCTAAATACATTTTAGTAGTGGAGGCATACCTATGAACGATAAGGTTGATTGCGATATTCGTCTGTCATTAGATAAAATTTCATTTCAAATGCGTCGAGATTATAGTGAAAGTCTTAGAGAACTTAATCTTTATGTAGGCCAAGATAATTTACTCTCTCGTTTGTGGTTAGGTGATGGGATAACACAAATGCAATTATGTGAACATTTAAAATGTGAACCGCCTACGGTAACAAATATGGTTAAATCATTGGAGAAAAACGGATTTATATACCGTAAACGTGATGAACTAGATTCAAGGGTTATGCGAATTTATCTAACGGACCAAGGCAAAGATTTAGAGAAACCGGTCGGGTTTAAATGGAAACAGCAGCAAGAAAAATTACTTCATTCAATCTTACCGGAAGAACGCTTAATCTTAAGGGAACTTATGAAGCGAATGGAGAGAAACTTGTTCTAAGTTTTCTCTATGTATATATTTAGCATGCTAAATAATTGTTTTGCAACCTAAATATATACTATTAATAGTAATAGTATACGCGACAATTTAGTAAGGAAATCAAAAGAAGGACTGTAATTGATGAATAATTACTAGTTAATTACTAGTTAATTAGTTAGTAAGCTAAATATACTTGGTTTGCCCCTATCTACTGAAAGGTGATTGGAACTAAATGACCTCAGGCTCTTTTAGTTACTTAGAGCCTATTTAAAACAAAGGAGAAGAGATACATGAAAAAAAGAAAAGAGATGCAACTAGCACTACAAATGGTTTCGGGGTACGGAGCCGAATTCAGCGCTTGGAGAATGCCTGGCACAGACCCAGCAGCTTACACAAATACGGATCGTTATGTGGAGGGGGCTAAATTAGCTGAAAAGGGAAAATTCCAAATGATCTTCATCGCCGATACCCCTGGATTATACAATGACTTAGGTCCACAGACTCCTATGTTCCCTATGGATCCTATGTTAGCTCTAATGGCTGTAGCCAGAGAAACGAAACATATTGGGCTTGTTGCTACCCTCTCAACGACATTTAATTATCCATATAACATAGCACGTCAGTTCAAAGCACTGGATGTTATAAGTAATGGGCGTGTAGGATGGAATGCGGTTACCACATCCAATCCAGCAGCGGCAGCAAATTTTGGTGCTCAGATTGCCAATCGCAAAGAACGATATGACATGGCTCATGAATCCATACAAATTGTCCAAGCATTGTGGGGGAGTTGGGAACAAGACGCGTGGACGTTAGATGTAGAAGGAGGGAAATTTGCCGACATGAGCAAAATTCGGCCTATCAATCTTGAAGGGCAGTATTATGCATCTCGTGGTCCTTTGCCAATCCCCCCCTCTGAGCAAGGTCAGCCAGTTATTTTCCAAGCGGGCGGAGGGGAAGAAGGATTGGAATTGGCGGGGAGGTACGCCTCTGGTGTCTATGCTAACCCTTATGACATTGAGTCTGCTCGTGAACATAGGCAAGCGCTTCGACAAAGGGCAGCTCGTTTTGGACGGAATCCCGATGACATCAAGATGTATGCAGGCTTTATGTTTTCAATAGGTTCAACTGATGAAGAAGGTTTAGAACGACGAAGACAGCTTATGAGTTTTAATCCGGAGGAGATTCCAAGTAGGGTAAGTTACCTTGCTTCCATGGTTGGCTTACCACTATCGGTGCATACGGTAGATATTGATCAACCATTAGCAACTGACATGTTGAAAAAGGCATATGCCAACCCAATGGATCCACGTTCCCACAGAGCTTTAGAGTTGCTGAGACAAGGGCTATCCATTCGAGATGTTCTTGCCCATGGGGTTATTAACTATCATCCAGTAGTTGCAGGTACCCCCGTACAAGTTGCTGACTTCTTGGAAGAATGGTTTTTGGCTGGTGCATGTGACGGCTTCTCAGTTGTTCCGGATATAGCCTATGATGGAGTTGCTGATTTTGTGGAACTGGTTGTCCCAATTTTGCAGGACCGCGGTTTGTTCCGCAGGGAATATGAAGGAAAATCATTGCGCGAAAATATGGGAGTTCCTTACCAATACGGAAGGCTGAAAGAAAACAATAATTAATAGAGGAGAGGATTCAAATGAATAATACCCTTGAATTGCTTCATAATCATACATCCATTCGTTCTTTTACAAATCAACCACTGACAGAGGAACAACGAGATGCAATCTTTAAGGCAGCTAATCAAACTTCATCATTCAGTCTACTACAAGTGGTTTCTATCATTAGAATTACAGATCCAGAACTACGAAAAAAAGTGATGCAACTCTCTGTAAATCAACCTTATATTGAAGAAGCAGCAGAGTTTTGGATTTTTTGTGCAGATTTTAACAGGAATCATGAAATTGCACCCAAGGTAGACCTTGACTATATTGAATACCTGTTAATAGGTACATTCGATGCTGGGCTAATGGCTCAAAATGCTTTAACTGCAGTAGAATCAATGGGACTCGGCGGTGTCTATATCGGTGGAGTAAGAGCTAATATTACAGAATTAACCGAGGTGTTAAATTTACCAAAGTATGTGATTCCTTTAGTAGGGCTATGTATAGGACATCCTGCTGGAAAGAAGCCTGGACTAAAACCACGTTTGCCTCAATCGATGGTCATGTTTGATAATCAGTATCAACCACTAGATGAAGAAAAATTAGCAACTTATGACCAACAGATGCGTGAATATTACCAAAATCGCCCTGTTAAAGCGCCTTTCACAGTTAAGAAAGTAAAGGGATGGAAAGATCATATTGAGGAACATCTTGATAGAAGCAGACTGCCCTTTATGCTTGGGTATTTAAACAAACAAGGATTTGCTAAAAAATAATCTGATATTAATTAAAATTGATTTACGAGGAGATACAAAGTGAAGAATCAATACAATACGGGTGCCATTATGGCATCGCTGCTTATCTGCGGTTTCGTCGGAATGTTCAGCGAAACTGCCCTCAATATTGCAATGACTAATCTAATGGAAGTATTCCAAATTTCGGCCGCAACCGCCCAGTGGTTAACAACTGGGTTCTTGTTGACTCTAGGCATTTTAATGCCAATGAGTGGTTTGTTGCTACAGATGTTTACGACAAGGCAGATGTTCACAGGTTCACTCATCAGCTTAATCGCTGGTACATTAATTGCGGCGCTCGCGTTCAATTTTGAAATGTTGATGTTCGCCCGAGTTTTACAGGCAGTAGGCATGGGGTTGTTGCTTCCACTCTTGTTCAATACAATTCTTGTCTTATATCCGCCTGAAAAGCGGGGTGCGGCAATGGGATTCGTCGGACTTGTTATCATGTTTGCACCAGCGACCGGGCCGACCATAGGTGGTCTATTAATCGAATATTTAACATGGCACTACATCTTCTGGTTCTCGCTGCCACTTTTGGTTATAGGGTTGTTGATAGGGCTGAAGTATTTGGAAAACGTTACAGATGTCACAAAGCCTCGGATCGATCTACTATCTGTCTTGTTGTCAACAATCGGCTTCGGAGGAGTTGTCTTTGGCTTCAGTAAGGCGGGCGAAGGAGCTGAAGGTTGGAGCAGCATGGTCGTAGTAACATCAATCATCGTTGGGCTTGTTGCACTAGTATTGTTCATATTGCGGCAGAACCATATGTACGATCCAATGATGAATCTGAGCGTTTTCAAGTATCCGATGTACGTTACTGGGCTGCTTCTAGTACTGTCATGTATGATGATTATTATGTCGAGCATGATTATTCTGCCGATGTTTCTGCAGACTGGTGCAGGACTATCTGTTTTCATAGCAGGACTTATGCTTTTGCCAGGCAGCGCGTTAAATGGTATCCTGTCACCACTAGTGGGGCGTTTATTCGATAAATTTGGACCGAAATGGCTCGTGACTCCTGGCCTCGTTCTCGTTGCAGTCATGTTATGGTTCTTTACCACCCTATCTCCTGTTTCTTCAGTGGCCTTTATCGTGGCTTTGCATATCGGGCTCATGGTGGGGGTATCCATGATTTGGATGCCTGCTCAAACGAACGGACTAAATCAATTGCCACCGGAATTATACCCTCACGGCACGGCAGTCTTAAACACCCTGCAGCAGGTTGCAGGCGCGATTGGAATAGCTGTAGCAATCAGTATCCTTACGGGTGGTATGGAGAAATACTTGCACGGCTCCACCGATCCGACTAGGCTGACCGAAATAGCAAACGCTATGACAGCAGGATCACAAAGCGTGTTCTTTTTCACGTTGATCATTGCATTAATTAGCTTGATTCTGGCATTCTTCATTCGCCGCGTCGTAGTCAACCACAAGGTGATGAATTCGCCACATTGATGTTTTGTGGAACGAATCCCTTGTCTATTTCTTTTAAAAGCGTTTAACTAATGGAAGGAAAAATTGGGTGTCGGTAGGAATTTCATGAGCTGGTATCGACCGGGTATGTCCATTGTGAAGAAAATTACCTTAAATAATAAACGGGGGCATTGATCAAGTAGGATCAATGCTCTTTTTAGTTTAGCTAAAGGGCTGCATCCCTGTAATAAAAGAAATAGCAAAAGACAAGATTGTGAAGGGATGTACTTCAACTTACGGGTGCTTGAGTTGAATACCAGGGGTTGCTTCGGTAATCCTTTTCTTATTCGAATACGTTTAGTTGAAGAAGAAATGCTTTATTTTATTGAATAAATAGAGGGTTTTTGATAATAAATATCGAAAACATTCATTGTTAATTCGAATGTAGTCTGACAAAATAATCCTAAAGTATCATGGAGGTAGAAATGAAGTAGGTAATAAACATGATTAATCCAAGTTCGAAAGTGGCTGGAGTTTTTAATAAAGCAATAGTCATTTTCACTGTTTTGATAACAACTAATTTACAATGTAGCATTTTGATTTTATTCATTAAAAATAAGGAGTATCATGTATGCAATCAAAGGATTATAAGTTTACAATAGTCAAAGCTAATAAAACAGATTTAGATGTAAGAAAAATGATGGCTGAAATTTTTGCAGAAGGTTTTTCACAATGGCTTATCTTTTTTTCAAAGGATAAAAACGTTATTGCAAAGGCTTTTGCTCATATGTTTATTTTAGATCAATTTTATGTAGCTATAGAAAATGGCGAAATTGCTGGTATTACGGCATGTACAGATGGTAACAAAAAATCGGTAAGATTAAATAAAAAAGAGTTGAGAAAGCACTTAGGTTTCTTCAAGGGAAGCATGGCAGGAATGTTTTTAAAAAAGGAATTTGAAGCTCCTTATAAAAACTTCCCTCCAAATACTGGATCGATTGAATTTGTTGGAACAGCTCCTGAATTCCGTGGACAGGGTGTAGCATCTCAAATCATCCAACATATCATCGAACATACACCGTACAATGATTACGTCATTGAAGAAGTTGCAGATACGAATACACCGGCAATGCGATTGTATAAGAAACTGGGTTTTGAAGAGTACAAAAGAAAGCCTCTCCAGGAAAAGATAGCCAAGAAAATTGGAATCAATAATTTTTTGTCTTTGAAGTATGTAAAAAGATAAGGATTTTCTTTTGAAAGATTGCGGAAAATGGGGGAAACCCTTGCATAGAATAGAAGAACAGTATGATGCATGGGAAAACGCAGTAAATAGACGTAAAGTAAACGAGTTAAAAACAGGCTATTGCTAATAAGTTATATGATATTCATACACCAATGACTAATATATTAGGGTATATAGAATCAAACGAATTATCTTCAGAGAAAAAACAGAGTATATTAATAAAAAGAGGGGCTCTGAGATTAAAAGTATTATTCGAATATTTCTTCGAATTGTCTATAAAAGAATTCGAAGATGATCCGTTAAAGATTGAAACAATAAAATGAAACAATTTGGTTTTAGAGATCTAAACTTTAGGAGAGATGGTATGAAAGTTTTATATTCTTCACTTTTGCTTTTAGGTTCATTTTTTATTGGAGGTTGCCAAAGTAATCAAGAAAATCTGATGGTTCTTTTAGATGAAAAGGTTACTGAGGTGAAAATATCCAATTCAAGTGGAGTTGGCAACATGAATCAAGATAATATTCTTTCTTTCGATGATAAACAATCAATTAAAATATTTGATAAAGCGATTAGAACCTCAGTTAAACAGAAATCAGATATGAATGAAACAAAACCTGATTTTGATGTAATGATTGAATATAAAGAGGGGCTTCCTGTTCATGCCATTCATTTATGGTTAGGAGAGGAGAATGAAAAAAGTACCCTGATGTATATGGTAGGAGAAGGAGAAACGTACTTAACATCGTCGAATAATACAAATCAATTAAGGGAATTAATACTCTTAGAAAAATAAGGGGTGTTTGTGTTAGCCATTTTTAGGCAGTAAGGAATTAGATGAACCTTTAGATAACAAATTGTGTTCTCAAACGAGCATATTACAGAATGACAATCAATTGAACTGTACTGAATGGGATCAAAATTTTTGAAGCCAAAAACAATTGGTGAGATCAATTCCGATTATTGGTGTTAGTCGTACTGGTTTTTTAACCATTAGTTCTACTGTATATGAGCTCGAACTAACTAGATTTTTTTTCATACTCTACTACATATAATGGATTACTTTCACGCCATTCCGCGTATAGAACATCTTTATAAGTAGTAATGTTTTGCATCGCTAATTGTTCTTTTAACCATTTTTCATCAGATCCAGCTTCCTTTAAATTATTGTATACAACTTCCCCATCTAAAATAAGTGTAATGGGTAAATGAACAGGCATAGAAGGCAAATGTAAATCACTATTTTTGGGAGTATCATATTCTGACTTTGGCAGAACACTAACCTTACCATTAGATTCCATAATGGCATATTCTACTTCTTGTATGGAAAAGTATCCTTGTTGTCTTATAAGACTTTGTAAACTATTGATATCCAATTTGGTCTTTTTTAGAACATCATATTTTATGGTTCCTTGATTAATGATTATATTAGGTTCTCCTTCAAGAAGCTTTCTAGTTCCTTTAAACTTTTGGGTAAGCATTTCGATAACATATATTATGGCACCCCAAGATAAGATAGAAAATGCTATATGACCAAAATTTATTTTATCATCATATATGGCATTACCCACGAGTTCTCCCAAAATTAATGCAGAAATAAAATCAAAAGGAGTAAGTTGTGAGAATTGAGTTTTTCCTAAAATTTTTATGATCACAAATAATAAAACAAAGCCAAATAATAACTCAGATACAATTGATAAATACTCATTCATTTCCTTCATCCTCAAAAATATACTTTTCAACATTATTGGCTTTCTATTTTAATATATACCTAAATTGGATGGAATATTAACTAGAACCTTATGTGTATGCGCCCTATTTTTTTGATTTGCTAAACTTTCCCGATCAGCCAGAGGTATTGACTCCAGCCATAAGTTGTATGTTTTCAAAGGCTAGTCCTAAGTCTATTGAAACGAATGCTACTAATTTCAAAATTACTTAAAGGTCGCTTTTTACCTAACCAGCCAGTTAAATAACGTTGATTGTTTACAAAATCAACTTCATTTGGTCTGAACGAGTTGAGGTAATCTTTTGCTAACATATAAGAATAAATGAAATGAACTTTATGTAGTTTGTTTCAATAACAGATTCGTTTGATAAGGGATAGAAACAAACTTTTCTAACAAAAAAATTGAAAAGAGCAACGTTCACTTTCAAAACGTTGCTTCTTCTACATTGATATCCATTACCGAAGGAATAAAGATTAGCTTAATGAACATACCCCATTTTGTGCTATGTTTCTCCACTCTTATCATTCTAGGCTCCCTACATAACATGCTGTAGCTATCCTTTCTTAATTGCAATAATTCTTAATCGTTGATAATCAGCTACCCATATACCATCTTTATATAAATCTGATTGGATCTTGTTTTTGATTTTTCCATAAATAATCGCTTTTTCTTCTTTAGTGAACTCAGGGAAAAAATCGTCCGCAAAACTATCTAACCAATGATTTAATCCTTTTTCTCCATCAGTTAATGGGGTAGGTCTATCAAAGTGATGAGCATAGGATACTTTAAATCCGGACTGCTCAAGAATCGCACTATATTCCCCTATACTTGGAAAATACCAAGGATTTCTATCCGTTACATTCATTCCATATTCTTGAGAAAGTACCTCAGTTATTCCACGAATAACGGTTTGAACATTTCCTTGTCCACCAAATTCAGCTACAAAGCGACCTCCTGGGTGTAAGGTTAGCCCAACCGATTCAACCACATTGGCTTCTTGTTTCATCCAATGTAGGGCTGCATTCGAAAAAACAGCATGATACTTTTCATTTGTTCTAAATGTTTCTCCATTTTCAACAATGAATGGGATTTGAGGATACTTTTTACGTGCCTTCTCAATCATATCTTCTGAGAAATCATATCCAGTCACGATAGCTCCTGACTTAGAAATTTCATATGAAAGATCGCCCGTTCCACAACCTAAATCAAGTATTTTCTCACCCTTTTGTGGTTGAAGTAGTTCAACTACGCCCTTACCAAAACTAGATACAAAGCTTAATTTATCATCGTACAAATCTGCATTCCAAACATTCATAGAACTCATGTATAACACCCCTTATTTTTTTGAATTATGATATTTTCATCATAATCTATAAACATCTATACGCATAAGATATATAATCTATTATATTGATAGCTTCAGGCTATGGAGGGATAATATGGACATGAGATTATTTGAGTATGCACTCGAAATTTATAAAACAAAGAGCTTTACAAAAGCTGCTTCCCGTCTTCATATTGCACAGCCATCTTTAAGTAAACAAATTGCAAAATTGGAAACAGAACTAGGTGTATATTTGTTTGTTCGAAAGCCTGGTTCCGTAGAGCCAACTCCCGATGGTTTATGTTTTGTAAAACAAGCTGAGAAGATCTTACAAATGCGCGATGATCTAAAACGTGAGATTCTTGAGCGAAAAGAAGGAATAAGAGGTGAATTAAAGATTGGCTCAACGGCTATTACAGGGGGACATATTTTGCCACCACTGCTTAGAATCTATAAAGAGCAGTACCCAAATATCTGCATTCAGCTAATTGAAGAATCAACAGAAAGACTAATCGATTTAACAGCGAAGGGCTTAGTTGATATTTCTATATTGTCACTTCCCGTAGAAGATTCTCGTTTAAGTACGAAATCAATACTTACGGAACCTCTTTATCTTGTGTTGCCAAAAGAACCAAAGCAATGGATGCCAGAAAAATTAAAACAGATGGTATGTTCTCCTGAATTGCTCAAACAAACTGCTTTACCTATTGAGGATTTTGCCAATTGTCCATTTGTTTTATTGAAAAAAGGATATGGTTTTCGCCGTACAGTATTTGAGCTATGTGCAAGTGGTAGATTTGAACCACAGATTGCATATGAAACTAGTAGCATTGAAACAGCTCAATCTCTTGTTGGACATGGGCTTGGCCTAACGGTAGTTCCTGAAATGATTGTTCATGGAAGCGCTTATCAAACCTCCCTTGCTTATATGAAATTAGAGTCAAGTCCTACCCGTACACTAGTGTTTACATATAACAAGGAACGCTATCTTAGTATAAATGCCAAAGCTTTAATAGAAATTTATGAAAAACAGCAGACTTATCTATCCTAAAAGTAGTTAAGAAAACGAACGATAGCATGCAAACACTAGTTGGAAAGGATTATTTTGAAATTAACTTTTTAAAGGGTATAATCCAACTCTTCACCTATATCGGTGGGAAGAATAATCCGTACGGTCGTACCTTTATTTAGTGTGCTTTTTACATTTATTGATCCATTATGTAGCTGTACCAATTGTTTTGTTATTGCCATCCCAAGTCCAGTTCCACTACCAGAGTCGCTTGTATTCGTTCCACGGTAGTAGCGGTGGAAGAGCTTGCCGAGAGTTTCCTTGTCCATTCCTATGCCATTATCTTCAATCGTAATAATGATAAGATGCCGTTCGATAGGTGAAATGGATATAGTTATGGTCGTTCCGTTAGGATTATACTTAATAGCATTCGCAATTAAATTATCAATGATTCTTTGAAACCATCTAGTATCAATCGCTGCTAAAGTTGTTTCATTATGAGGTAGAAATACAAGTTCTTTATCACTATTAGCCGGATCGTTAACGTAATGGATAATAATTCGTCGAATATATTCGTTGATATCTACCATTTCTTTTGCAATAGGAAGTCCTTGATTTTTTAGCCGAAATGTTAAGGTAAGGTCTTCAAGTAATTCCATCATATAGATCGACTTTTCGTCTATGATACCAGAAAATTCCCTAGTTTCAGCTTCAGTCCAAGAGTAATTTTTAGACTTTAGCATTTGGGCATATCCAGATATGGATGAAAGTGGTGTTTTTAAATCATGGGATAGACCGCTAATCCATTCTTCTCGAGTTTGAGCCATTTTCTTACGTTGTGTTTCGTGTAATTGTAAGGTCTCGGTTAAATGTGAAAGGGTTGATATCATCTCTTTATATAAGCGGTACGACCTTTTTAGTTTACCTCTTTTATTTAACATGACCGGATGTTGATGAATATCAAGTGGCTGTTCATAGAATCCACTACCAAGGTTCTGAATCCATTTCATCATTGTAATCAATGGAATCCCAAATTTACGGGCATACCAGAACGTACAAAATAGTAATAAAAGGATTAACAGGACAAACATAACGATAAAACTATTATTGATTGTATTAAACAGACCTATTTCTAGATTTAAGGTTGAATTCGGTTTGTCTATACCGACAATAATGGTTTGCTCAGTCTCTGCATCAAAGTATGCAGCCACTGAGTCCGCTGCAGTTTCTGATAAGGTATGAATATCCTGTACCGAGTATGTAATAGCTTCCTTATCCTTCCCGTATGCATCTACCACTTTTCCGTTAGAATTAAGCAATTGAATCCAAGCTTCTTGCTCATCAATTTGTTGAAGTGTCGTAGCAGAAAGATGAAGATGCTGATCCTTCCAATTGATGTCAGGCTTAACCTCATTGAGCAGATTGGTCGCAGGACTTGTTTTACCGAATAAAAGCAACAAAGGCTGACTATAATACGTTTCATCATCTAATATCCAATGTGTGTATTCTACAGAGTCAGTGCTATTATTAAGTATGAAAGTAGCCAGTTCACTTTCCTTAAAATGTGAAGGAACATGTTTAGGACTATTGTAAGACCCAATGACATCACCTTTTGTTGTGAGGACAAGCAGCATTCCATTCTGATTCTTTGCAAGTCGTTTTAAATCATCATCAAAGATGGCCTTTTCTCCTTGGAATGTGATTCGATTATAAAAGAAGAAACTATCTGCGGTAGATAAATCCTCTTTAACCTCATCATTCGTTATAGAAAAACCGATGATCGCCCAGATGAATAGTAACATGATGAAAAGTAAGACAAAAATAAGAATAAATTGTATAAAAAACTGGACAATAAAACGTTTATGAATGTTCATCGATTCCACCATCTGAAACAAATTTATAACCAAGTCCTCTTACATTAATAAGATGACGTGGCTTACTTGGGTTGTCCTCGATTCTTTCTCGAAGTTTTCTAATGTGAACCATTACCGTGTTATCCTCGCCTAAAAATTCTTCACCCCACACTTTTTCATAAAGCTGACTTTTACTAAATAGCTGATTTGGATGTTTACAGAAGAAAAGTAGTAGTTGATAAACTTGAGCAGGCAGATCTACTATCTTTTCATTTACAGTTACTTCCCCGGATCGTATGTTTACGTGAATCCTTCCATAATGATAAGACGTTTGGGATGTATGTAATACCTTTCCAATATGACGACGTAAGTGAGCTTTTATCCTTGCTACGACTTCAAGTGGATTAAAAGGCTTTGTAATATAGTCGTCGGCACCTAATGCAAATCCAGAAAGTTTATCCAAATCAGTTGATCGTGCTGTAAGAAAGAAGATGGGGGCATCAGTGGTTTCCCTAATTAGAGGACAAATTTCAAAACCGCTACGATTTGGCAGCATGACATCCAAAAGGATTAAGTCGTATTTTTTTGTTTTACATAAGTCGAGAGCAGTTTCAGCTGTACTTGCAGTATCTATATATTTGAATTCTTCCCTTTTTAAAATCGTTGTTAGCATATGTAAGATTGATTGTTCATCATCTACAATTAATAATTGTTTCTCTTGCATAAGGTCACTCCTTCTCTATATAAATATTCTATCATTTCCGTACAAACAATCTAGGAGAATTAAGGAAGAATTAAGGTTTCGTTTATGCTGACATAAGAAAGAATACCTATAATAGAGAAATAGAGAAAAAGCTATTTTCAGAAAGGAAGAACTCCAAAATGTTTATTTTAGGTAAAAGGGAATTTATAAGCTTATTCAAAGGAACTAAATCGATTATTGTTGTAGTTATTTTATTAGTTACTACCTATTACTCGGCAAAGTTTGCAAATGTATTAACGTCTGTAATAGATCTTACGGCAAAGGAATCTGAAAATGTCCATACAGTCGGTATTCTTACCCTTATCTTGTTTTTCGGACAATTATTTGTAATGGGGCTATCACACGATAGCATCAATAGGGAGACACATGAACGTACGATACGATTTTTAGTTACAAGAACGTCAAGAACCTCTATTATTCTAGGGAAATTTTTCGGTATTTGGTCTTTTTGGTTCACTTGTCTAACGATATCCTTTTTGCTAATTAGCATATTTGCGCAAAAAATAGATGTCTTTATTTTTTCTCAGACAATGAGTTTATTAACCTATCAAATAGCCTTAACAATCTTACTTTCGGTTCTTATTCCTAAGCCTGGGTTTACGATGTTTCTTGGGATTGTAGTAGGATTGTCCTTTCCGATTTTTGGATTGTGGGTTGCGTTTACATCAAATATATGGGTAAGTTGGACGAAATTTATGACCCCGTATTATTATTTGTCTAGAGATGATTATACTTTTTTGGTAATTGTTTTATTAGCAGGTATGATGATCGTTATTGCCAATATGGTTTTCAAAAGGAGGGAATGCTGATGAATGCCATCGAAACAAAACAGCTAACTAAATCGTATGGTGCAGTACAGATCGTAAAGGGAATAGACCTAATTGTAGGAAAGGGAGAGATCTTTGGCTTTCTAGGTCGTAATGGTGCAGGTAAATCAACCTTCATCAATATGTTAACTGGCATTATTAAACCAAACTCTGGAACATACTCACTTTTAGGTTTACAAGGTCCAAATGACGAAGTAAAGAAAAGAGTTGGAGTAATGCCTGATTACTCCACATTATATAGCTCTTTAACGGCGGTACAGCATTTGAAATTCTTATCAGCTCTTTCAGATAAGCCGGTAACAAAAGAACAGTGTATGGAAGTCCTAAGGAAGGTTGGTTTAGAGGCTCATGCTCATAAAAAGGCCGCTAAATTTTCATTCGGAATGAAAAAGAAGCTCGGTATTGCACAAGCCATCATCCATGATCCGGAACTAATCTTTCTTGATGAACCAACCTCAGGATTGGATGCAGAATCCGTAATCCATATCCATAGATTGATAAATGACCTAAAAAAAGTGGGAAAGACGATTTTTATGACGTCCCATAATCTTGATGAAGTCGAAAAAATATGTACAAGGATTGCGATTATGAAGGAAGGTAAGATTGTCAGAATTGGAACAATGGATGAACTTAGAGCTTTTTATCAATCAACGATCACTGTCAAGATTAAGCATTCGCCGATACCAAAATCTGAACAAGAGACATTATATCGGTGGTTGGAGTCGGTTGGAACTGATCTAGAAATGGAAGATCTTTACGTAACGATTAACATTGATGATGAGAAAAAGTTTGCTAAAATGATCCGAGCCTTTAATCAGTGTAAGGTCGATATCTACCGTGTAGAAGTGGAAGAACCATCTCTTGAAGAAATATTTCTGGATGAATAAGTGAACTGTAAATAGAGTAATAGAAGTTTAAAGATTCAGGAGTGATTTATGTGTATTCATTTATTAATGGTCCGCAAAAACGATTATCGAAGGATGCTATTAAAGTTTGGATTATAAGTGAAGCCATTATGAATTTAATTGGGTTCTTCCTACTTGGTGTTTTACTTTATCTGGACCATCTATTTTCATGGCAGGAATGGATCGGTTGGATTTTTATTGTTATTACAATGATTTCTGTGCTAGGCGCAGTTTGGTCAATTATTAATCCGTTTCTACAATATAAAAACTGGCGGTATGATGTAGATGAAGAGTTTTTACAATTGCAATCTGGTGTTTTGAATGAAATACATCAACTCGTCCCAATGACAAAAATACAATCCGTCCTAACCGAACAAGGACTGTTACTTAGAAAATACGGACTCTGCTCTGTTTCAATTAAAACAATGGGATCATCTCACACAATTCCTGCTCTTACTAGAGATGTAGCAGTTGAGCTGAGAAATCAGATTGCCCATTTTGCAAAGATTAAGGAAGTGGAGTCATGAAAAAGGCCAAACGACACAACCCACTTCTCATACTTTTTGATGTATGGAAATTAGTCAGGAACTCCATCTTCTTTGTCATTTATTTATATGTTATCAAAGCTGGCTCGGAATCGAACCTCATTACATATAGTCGAATTGTTTTCCTTTTCATATTTGGTATTACGCTTATGTCGATAATTTTGAAATGGGTCACACATAAATATGAAGTTGAAAATAAATCATTTCATCTTTACAAAGGACTTTTTAACAAGTCTGAGCGAACCATTCCTTTTTCGAAAATCCAAAATGTTAATCGACAAACTTCTATATTCCATCGGATTTTTAAAGTAACTTCAATCAGCTTTGAAACTGGAATGACTGGTGAAGATGCTAGGATTAAATTTGAAGTCGTTTCACAAATAGAGGCAGATCAATTTGAAGTACATATAGAAAGTACTAATCAGGATGAATTGCCCACGATTCATTCTATAAATGATGCTATTGAATTATCTTCTAAAATGAATACAGAAAATGGGAATTCAGATCGAACCATTCATTTTAGTCCGACGAATGGAGATATTTTAAAAGTTTCGTTTTCTTCACTAAGTTTTTTATTTCTGATTCCTTTACTAGTTTCTATTTATTTAAAAGTTAACGAAATCTTTGAGTTGAATTTGGAAGCGGAAGGGATTTTCACGCGTATTATTAGCTCTTGGTGGATGATGATGATCATTGTTATTATTCTTATCATTACGTCTGCCATCTTCGGGATCATGCGCACATTTTTAAAATATGGGAAATTTGTAATCCTCTCTGACCAAGAGCGAATATATATCAAAAAAGGTGTAATGAATGAAATATCCTTTTCCATAGAAAAGGATAAAGTACAGGCAATCGAAATTAAACAGTCTATTATGAAAAGGTTGTTCGGTCTTGCTGAAGTGAAACTGACAAGTGCAGGTAGTTTAAGTTCAGGCGAAGCTATGCTTGAAATCAACTCTCTTTATCCATACTTACCTGTTAGACAGGCATATGAAATGATCTCGGATATTTTGCCATCATATAGAGTAACACAGAAGATGAATCGTCTCCCCAAAAAATCCCTTTGGGTGCGCTTGCTGTCACCAAGCTGGATTTGGATCATTGCAACGTCTGCTCTTTTTTATTTCAAACCAACTTTTTTAATAATAGAGCAGGGGTGGATTATTCTATCAGTTGTCCTGTTGCTTTATATAGTTTTAATAAGATTGCTAGATTTCCACAATACTCGCTACATTTTAAGGGATCACTTTATTCAATTCAAAACAGGTAGTCTGAACACATCATTATTTGTGTCTAAACGAGATAAGGTCATCGAAGTGAAAGTAACGCGAAACATCATTCAAAAGATGCTCTGTCTTGCATCGATTGCAATAGTCAATCGTGCTAAACCAGTACATCATTCTGCTATGGAGGATGTAACTATTGAGCTAGCTGACTCCTTTTACAAGTGGTATATGAAACGAGCGAAAGAAATTAAGGTTGAATAATGCATGTTTGCAAAATTCATTCTGAATAATTTTAAGATGGTGGTAGTTAGTAACGAAGGTGACGAAACGTTCAGCTTACAAAACGAAAAATGCAGGTGTAATTATTAAAGGCAATCAAGGAGAACTGACTATAATGAATAGATTTAATAATCAATAAAGTAGACCAGAGAACAGAGTCTAGCTTGAGGTGATAATTGCTGTCAATTTCACAAGAAATAAGTAGACAATTTCCTTTCAGTAACCAATACTATTAGAATAATCAGATATCTGGAGGCGAATGAAAAATTGAAAAAAAGATTAGCTTGTATTCACGCTCATTATTCGAATATCGAGTATATAGAAAATGCACTTTCACCCTTTGATCTAGAACTGACTCATTTTGTTGACCCAGCATTGATGGAACGAATTTCATCAGATGACAATTTTTCAGTAGTAGACGCTCAAAAAAAAGTCAGGGAGCAAATTGAGTGGATTGCCGAAAGTAAAGTGGATGCGATCCTTATTACATGCACTAATTATATTGTAAACTTACAGGAAGACCAATTATCAATAAAGGTACCGATTATTAAAATTGATGAACCTTTCTTTGATTATATTATTAATGTTAATAAACCTCAAACACTCCTATTTACAAATCCTGCGACAGTTGAAGGTACGTTACAACGAATAAGAAATTATGCGAATATTCATAAAGGGACTCTAGACATAGAGGCATTGGTCATTAACGATACGTTTGACTTAATCATGCAAGGCTTAAAGGAAGAATACAATAAAGAAGTGTATAAGTTTATACAACAAATCATTCAGGATGAAAAGAGAGTCATCTCCGTTGCCCAACTTTCTATGGTTGATTCGGCTGAGCAAGTTGAAAATAAGACAAATAAGACTATTATGAACCCTTTGAGTACATTGATTCCTTCAATTGTAAGTCAATTAAAATTAAAGAAGAAAGTTAATTCGTAACGGACGCTGCTTTGAAAAAGCTAAGAAGGGTCTTTGCAACAGTAGTTGTTCTTTAGGCCGAAAGCTGTTAGAGAAAATCAGATTAGATAGGAGACTTACTGATTTTCTGCACAATGATTTCTAATAGAAAAATATGTAAAAGGGGGGGGATAGGCAACGCTGACTATATCTTAGCGTTGCCTATTTGAGGTGTTACTGCAAAGGATAATTCCTATGAAATCTTGTTTTGTATAATAAGAAAATATCTTTGCTATTTATGTAAGTGTCAACGGTGTGAAAATGTGATTAATTCATGGATGCGTTTTGAGAGGTCTTTATAAGTTTCTTCTGAACAGTACAACGTAGTTAAACTATTTATAAATGCAATCAACATCCTCAAATCCACTTTCTTCTAACTAGCTCAATTGGTCATTAAAAGTGGACATCTTATCCAAGTTTGTTCGTTCATATGCTGAATAGATTTCTTCTTTTGATAATCCACTGTTTTCAAATTTTTGTTTCTAATCCTTTTTATAAAGCGTATCAATGAAAGGTGTGTGTCCTAAAAATTGGTTAGCATTTAGGAAGAATCCTCCCTTGTTTGCCGAATTCACTCTAGAAGTTTGATTAGTTAATGTACAGGGAATATGAATAAAAATTTAATAAAAGAAATTTTCTACATAGACCCAAAATATTGTGGATATTCTAATAGGTGTACTTAGAAAATCCTTTAGAAGAAGGGTTGAATCTAGACTAAGAACTATTAGCTAAAGTATTTATTAGGATAGGGAATCAAGTGAGATTACTAATTTAGTTTTATTCCGTGCTACTGAGGGAGGTTCCCTAACAAACTTAAAAAAATCCAAAAGAGAGAGGAAGATATAGATGAGCAACCGTTTTAATGAAAAAGTAGTATTAATTACTGGTGCTGGCTCTGGTTTAGGTCAAGCATCAGCATTACAAGTAGCAAAAGAGGGTGCAAAACTATCATTAGTAGATATAAATAATGCTTCTTTAGAGGAAACAAAAAGGTTAGTTTTAGAAGTAGAGCAAGAAGCTGAGGTGCTTTTAATTACAGCAGATGTTTCTAATGAAGAAGAAGTTAATCGTTATGTGAATAAAACGATAGAAAAATATGGAAAAATTGATGGGTTCTTTAATAATGCAGGGATTGAGGGCAAACAGGGTCTAACTGAAGATTATGGTATAGACGAATTCCGCAAAGTAGTTGGAATTAACCTAAATGGTGTATTCTTTGGGATGAAATATGTACTAGGAGTAATGAAAAAACAAGGCTCCGGATCTATTGTTAATACAGCCTCTGTTGGAGGTATCCGCGGTGTTGGTAATCAGTCAGGGTATGCAGCAAGTAAGCATGGTGTTGTAGGTTTGACAAGAAACTCTGGTGTTGAATATGGACAATACGGTATTAGCATTAACGCGATTGCTCCAGGTGCTATTATGACACCAATGGTTGAAGGTTCATTGAAACAAATAGGTGGAGATAATTGGGAAGAAGCAGGAAAAGAGTTTGTCAGTGTCAACCCAATGAAACGTTTTGGAAGACCAGATGAAGTAGGACACTTGGTTGCCTTCCTATTATCAGATGAGGCCGAATTTATAAATGCTGCTGTTATTCCAATAGATGGTGGACAATCTTATAAATATTAATAGGAATTCTATTAGGGCTACTCCATATTATTAGGAGAGCCCTTTTTTTTATGGGTGAAACTGAAGCTAGTGGTCGGCATTTATCTTGAATAATGAGTTCAATATTTGTCTTACTACCAATATTCATGACTGAATCATTATGATTTGGTCTTTTTTGTTTTATTTACACTCATTTTTTAGTCTAGAGGAATTTAAAGTAAACGTTGACCAGTGTGGTCTAGAGTGTTATTCTACTATCGACCAATGTGGTCTAAAGTAAGATGAATATGTATATATTACATCATAGGGAGTGAGTGTTATTAATCAAACCTTTCAAAACCTTGAACATCTAAAACAACAGAGAATAATTAACGCTGCACTCAAAGAGTTTGCTGAAAAAGGTTATGAGCAAGCATCAACAAATCAAATTGTAAAAAATGCTGGGATAGGAAAGGGAATGCTCTTTTACTATTTCAAAAATAAGAGAGAACTATATTTATATCTAATCGATTACTGTCTCGATATTACACTCAATGAATATTTACACCTTGTTGATACAAACGAAATGGACTTTATTGACCGTATGAGGCAAGCATCTCAAATCAAGGTGAGGTCCTTTACGGAAAAACCAAATGTTTTCTATTTTATGGGTTCCCTTTTATTAACGAATGAGTTGGAGTTACCAGTTGAGTTAGAGACACGTATGGAAGAATTGCAAAGACTTGGATATTCGAAACTATATGACAATATTGATACTAGCCTTTTTCGTGATGACGTAGATGTGAATAAAGTTTACAAGCTTATTCGATGGTCGATTGAGGGTTATCAGAACGAGTTAACAAACCGTCTCAAAAGTGAAAGATTAACGTCCATTGACTTAGATCCATTATGGGATGAATTCTATGAATATCTAGACATATTGAAAAAAAGCTTTTATAAATAGGGGGAGTTTAAATGTCCATTTTAAAAATAACAAACTTAACGAAAAAATTTGGAAAGTTTACAGCTCTTAACGGTGTTAATCTGGAAGTGCACAAAGGCGAAGTTTATGGTTTCATCGGTCCTAATGGAGCTGGAAAGTCAACTACGATAAGGGTGCTACTAGGTATTTTAAAGGCTACAGGAGGAAAAGTAGAGATCTTTGGTAAGGATGCTTGGAAGGATGCAGTAGAAATACACAAGCGCATAGCGTATGTACCGGGAGATGTCAACTTATGGCCGAACTTAACTGGTGGAGAGGTTATTGATCTATTTATAAAGTTACGCGGGGGACGTAACAATGGCAGACGGGAAGAACTGATTAGGAAATTCGACTTTGATCCCTCCAAGAAATGTCGGACCTATTCAAAAGGAAATAGACAAAAGGTTGCTTTAATAGCTGCTTTTTCATCTGATGCGGATTTATATATTTTAGATGAACCAACATCGGGTTTAGATCCATTGATGGAATTGGTTTTTCAGGAATATGTACTTGATGCCAAGGCTAAGGGGAAAAGTGTTATCCTTTCTAGCCATATTTTATCTGAAGTAGAAAAATTATGTGACAGAGTGGGTATTATTCGGCAAGGGGAAATCATTGAATCGGGAACGTTAAATGAGTTACGCCATTTAACGCGAATAAATTTACTTGTTGAAACGAAGCACCCAGTTACATCATTAACCGAATTAAACGGTGTTCATGATATAAAGGCGAAAGGTCAAGCACTCACATTTCAAGTCGATTCAGAAGAATTAGAGAGTGTAATCCAATATATAAGCCAATTCAGAGTGACAAAATTAGAAAGCGCACCACCAACTTTAGAAGATTTATTTATGAGGCATTATGGTGAGTCAGGGCAAACTTCGAATGCGGGAGTAGGAGGTAGATCATAATGTCAAAGCAGTTATTCAACAATACTGGTAAACTATCGCGTTTAATTTTACGTCAAGATCGGATTCGTATTTCTATTTGGTTACTAGCTTTATCAGTCATGACAATTATGATTGCTTCGGCATTTACGGATTTATACCAAACAGACGTTGAAAGACAGGCAATTGCTGAAACAATGAAGAATCCTGCTATGACTGCAATGCTCGGTCCTGGCTATGGAATAGATAACTATACTAATGGAGCAATGATGGCACATCAAATGTTACTTTTTACTGCAATCGCCGTTGCCATTATGAGTATTTTACTTGTTGCTCGTCATACTCGTACAAATGAAGAGGAAGGTCGTATTGAAATGATACGCTCATTACCTGTTGGTCGTTTGTCTAATTTAAGCTCAACGATCATTGTTCTATTTAGTACGTATGTGTTATTAGCTTTAGTGATTGGCTTTGGATTAGCGGCTTTAGGTATTGAAAGTATCGATCTGAAAGGGTCTCTTTTATATGGAGCTGCTTTAGGTGCAACAGGGATATTTTTCACAGCTATCACAGCTTTATTTGCGCAGCTTTCAGAGAATACTCGAGGTACGATTGGGTTATCTTTTACCGTATTAGGTCTTGCGTATTTAATTCGTTCAATCGGGGATGTAGGAAACGACACACTTTCTTGGTCCTCACCACTTGGGTGGGTATTGGGAACTGAGGTGTATGTCAATAATTATTGGTGGCCAATTGCTTTAACCGTCGGGGTTGCACTTGTCATCATTGTACTTTCTCTTTATTTGAATGCAATCCGAGACTTAGATTCAGGTTTCTTACCATCAAAGCCAGGTAAAAAGTATGCATCTTCCTTCTTAAGAAGTCCTATTGGTTTAGCTTATAGGCTTCAACTATCTGGAATCATTGCGTGGGCAATAGGAATGTTTATTTTAGGCGCTTCATATGGATCAGTTCTCGGTGATTTAGATGCCTTTATGAAAGAGATAGAAATGATTGGTGAGATTTTCTCATCCGAAGGAGGTTACTCATTAACAGAGCAATTTTTAACGATGTTGATGTCTATTATCGCAATGATTTGTACGATACCGACTCTGATGGTGGTTTTGAAGCTTAAAGGTGAAGAGAAAAAGAATCGAACAGAACATCTATTAGCACGTGCGGTATCGCGTACTCGGGTGTTGGCTAGTTATTTTATCATTTCCTTCGTTGTTGGAATTGTCATGCTTACATTAGCTGTGCTAGGAGTGTGGTCGGCCGGGTCAGCAGTAATGGATGATCCGATATCTCTAGGTACTATGTTTAAAGCAGCAATGGTTTATTTACCGGCAATGTGGGTGATGGTAGGTGTCGCCATATTGTTTGTTGGATTTTTACCCCAAGTGACTGGATTGTCATGGTTGTATTTAACATATTCATTTATTGTTGTTTATTTAGGAGGATTACTTCAATTTCCAGAGTGGATGAGTAAGTTATCACCTTTTGGGCATATTCCGAAAATTCCAATTGAAGACATGGACTATTGGAAAATGTCGATATTGACAATTGTTGCGGTAATTATCATGGTTGTAGGCTTCATTGGCTATAATAAGCGTGATCTTGAAGGGTAAGTAAATAGCATCCATCTTTAATGAGACTGGATATGATTCAAATACCCCATTATAAAAGTATAAGGTGCATTCCGTTATTTAGGATTGTACCTTTTTGTTGTTCTTTTCATCAATAAAATTAGATAAATTTTGCTGAAAAGGGAGAACATATTTATAACACAAGGTAATGGGGGTTAAATCCAATGGAGACGAAACATATTCCTTTAACAGCTACGGAGATTACATTTTTATAGACTACATATCAAGCAGATAGTATGTCAATTTGTGTATTTCGTTATTTTCTACAAAATGTTAACGATGATAAAATTAGTAAGTTAGTAACACATGCATTAGATATATCACAGCAACATGTTGAAATGATCAGTGAAATTATGTCGAAAGAAGATATGCAAATTCCACTAGCTTTTACTAAGGAAGACGTCCATTTGAAAGCAAAGCGCTTATTTTCAGATGAATTCTATTTAATCTATCTTAAAAATATGGTAAAAGGCGGATTGGCTAACTATTCGAGGGTATTACCAAATATTTACCGTAATGATATCTTATCATATATTACAAAGAGTATTGCTTCAACTGTTGACCTAAATAATCAAGTTACAAATGTTTTATTAGAAAAGGGATTTTCTGTACGTCCGCCAAATATCCCAGTCCCAAAGGATATTGAATTTGTTCAAAAGCAATCTTTTATGTTGGAGGGTCTTGGAAATGGGCGACCGCTTACTGGATTAGAAGTTTCCTCTCTTTATTCAAATTCTCAAACAAACCATCTAGGGGTAGCTTTAGCTACAGCTTTTACACAGGTGGTTGAATCAGAAAAGGTGAGGGCATTTATTTTAAGAGGGAAAAATATTGCTTTAAAGCATATTCGAGTGTTCAGTGATTATTTAACCTATCATTCACTATCAGTTCCTATGTCATTGAATCAAGGAATTACAGACTCAATAGAACCACCCTTTTCAGATAAATTAATGACCTTCCATTTTAGTTTAATGAATTATTCAGGTGTGGGAAATTATGGTGTAGCGATTTCAGAGTGCCAAAGAAGTGACTTAGTTATAGATTATTCTCGTTTAATGACAGAAATTTTAAAATACGCTGAAGACGGTGTGAATATAATGATAGCCAATGAATGGCTAGAAAAACCACCCACTGCTATAGATCGGAAAAAATTGGCGAATGGGTGAGCATAACGGTCAATTCAGTAACGCTTTTAATGTGAGATGACTGCTAGTAAACATTAAATAAAGATCTGTAAATGTGGAACAATAGCATCGTTATGGTTACATTTCAATATTGAGGAGGTTGTCATATGGAAAAGGATATGGAATATGGTGCTGATTACAAATACATCCCGACGACTTCAATAGGTAGCGGAGTAGGAATCCAGGTTTTACCGGATGTACTTAGTCATACCATCCAAATCGTTAATATTCAATTAGTTGGAATGCCTGGCACAAACGAATTTGTATTGATTGATGCAGGAATGCCAGGTTCGGCTGAGGAAATCATTGCAGCTACTGAAGACCATTTTGGGGGAAATAACCGCCCAAAGGCGATTGTTTTAACACATGGCCATTTTGATCATGTTGGAGCAATTATTGAACTAATTAAACATTGGGACGTTCCTGTATATGCGCACGAGTTAGAAATGCCATTCCTAACGGGACAAATGAGCTATCCTGAACCAGATCCATCAGTCGAGGGAGGCATGGTGGCAAAGATGTCCTCAATGTTTCCTAATGAATCGATTAATCTAGGGAACCATGTAGAATTGTTACCTTCTGATGGCACTGTTCCATATCTGCCTGGTTTTAAGTGGGTTCATACGCCAGGTCATACACCAGGACACGTTTCTTTATTTAGAGAAAAAGACCGGTTATTAATAGCTGGGGATGCTTTTGTTACAGTTAAGCAGGAATCACTCTATAAGGTATTAACACAAGAACAAGAAATAAGTGGACCTCCAAGATACCTTACAACAGATTGGAAAGCGGCCAAGGAATCAGTGGTTAAATTAGAGGCGTTGAAACCAGATGTTGCTGTTACTGGTCATGGATTGCCAATGTCTGGTAATTTATTATCGCAGAGTTTAGAAAAGTTAGTCCGCGAATTTGACAGTATTGCTCGTCCAGACTATGGGAAGTATGTGGATGGAAAAATACACTAAGAGTTTGTATATGCTAAAAAAACGATACTTTTTATTAAGTAAGCTGAAAGGGATTGGGAAATAAACGGTGATAGTGTTTAGGGAAGTAAAGCAAAGGGGAGATTTCAATCACTTCCCTTTGCTTCCCTAGTTCGATTATTACTTCTCTATGTTTTCTCGTAATATCTTTTGTTCTTGTCCTAAATTCTGGTTTAGATCTTGTGTAATCTTTTCAAGTATTTGACTTGGTTCAACATTCCATTCAATTCCTGAATCAATATGTTGCTGCCAAATTTGCTCTGACTGTTCATCTAGTGGGGTGATAAATCGTTCATTGGTTTGACTCATGATTTCTATATTGGTCTTCTGAATTTGTTGACCCCCAAAAAAAATACTTTCGTGGTTTCCGTTTATTTGGTTATTCCGAGCGGGCAGAATGCCTGGAACAGACCCTGAAAAGCCATGTTTGATTAACTTAAAAGAAAAGAATTCAATAAATTTCCATGCTGCTTCCTTCTGGTCACTTGCTGCTGGAATGGAGAGAATAGAACTGTTGGTCCAACCGAATACATTAAATGGAAGTCGTGTAACCCGCCACTTTCCTGCTTGCTCTGGCGCCAACTCACTCAATTGCTGGGCTCCGTAAGTTCCTAAATAAATCATCGCTAATTTGTTCTCACGTAAAGCTGCTAATCCCTCAGGAGTATAAAGATCATATTTACGGAATAACTCAGATTGGTATGCTTTCTGTGATAACACAATCGCTTCATTAATAAGCTCTGTGTTAAGTTGAAAATTGTACTCGTTATCGTAAAATGAGGAGGCACTTTTATAAATGTTGATAATTTCATTAGGCCACTGCATAATCGAAGTGCCATCCTTATTTAGGGTTTCTCCTATTTTTAACCAATTGTTTGGATTCTCCATGAATGTTGCTAATTCCTCAGGTTCTGAAGGGAAACCGTATTTCTCCAAAATATCCTTCCGATAATAGGTGACTAGTGGTGAGGTTGAAAAGGGTATCCCAATTAGCTTTTTATTATTGACTGCTGTTCCTGTCTGCCAAAGTGCTTCTGGGAATTGTTTTTGATACTCATCTGCATTGAATGGCACTTGAGTTAAATCCTGAAGTCCGTTGATATCTTTAAAGTTTCTGAATTGGTTACTATCAAATGACATAATATCTGGGACATTCCCTGTTACCAATGCGTTAAGATAGACTTCTTCATATTCGCCGTAAGAAAATGCCTTAACATTTATCTTTATATTTGGATAGAGTTTTCTAAATTCTGAAATGGCGTGATCCCATCCACCTTCATAAAACGACCATAATGTTAACTCAATGGGTTCGTTTGTATTTACTTCCTTTTCTATGTTTTCTTCCGTTTGACCTTTAGCTAGGGGAGGACGAGAGTCTTCTTTTGTTTCGCGTCCTACACAACTTGTCAATGTACTTAATATTAAAATGAATGTTAGAATTCTAATAATATGTTTCTTTATTCCCATTTATTTCACCTCGCCTTTAGCAATAATGTATAGCGGAGCGGATAAGAATCACATCCTGCACTAAATATAGTTTAATCATGCTAAAGTTCACTTAACTGTTTTCTTGTAAAAAAGTTTCAAACTGATGACTATTTAAAGGTTTACTGTAGAAATAGCCCTGTAATTCGTCACATTCCATCTGGAGAATATATTCAAGTTCTTCCTTTGTTTCAACTCCTTCAGCAACTACATTAAGATCTAAACTATGTGCAAGGGTTACGATCATTTTTACGATGGTCTCTTTCTTTTTGTCCTTATCAATATCGCGGATGAATTCTTGGTCTAGCTTTACTTCTTGTATAGGAAGGTTTATCAGATGATTTAACGAAGAAAAACCGATTCCAAAATCATCTATCGAAACAGATATTCCCATGGTTTTTATTTTTCCAATTTTTTGAATAACATCATCCATTTCTTTAATAAAGAGACTTTCTGTAATTTCTATTTTTAAATATTTAGCTTCTAACCTTGATTTTTGCAAAACCTGTTCCAGTAATGAAATAAGGTTATCCTGATGGAAATGTTTTGCAGAAAGGTTAACTGCTACGGGTATTTTAGGAAAGCCTTGGTCTTGCCATTCTTTATTTTGTTTACAGGCCTCAAATATGCCCCACTCATCTATATTTATAATCAGTCCTAATTCTTCTGCTAATGGAATAAATTTACCTGGTGATACAATACCTAATTGTGGATGGTGCCAACGGATCAGTGCTTCCATTCCAGAAATCCTACTAGTTTTTGAGTTGATTTTAGGTTGATAATACATTTCAAATTGCTTTTCTAATAATGCTCCATGGAGTCCATGATCAAGGAGCATTCTTTCAGAAAAGGAATCCTCCATTTTTCTATTGAAGAAGTTAGCACGATTTCCTCCTTGTTCTTTTGAGCTATACATGGCTATATCTGCACTTTTAACAAGAGAATCAATATCTACCCCATCCTCAGGAAAAAGACTCACCCCAACACTTCCGCTCATATACAAGGTATTTCCTTTTAGGGTAAGGGGTTTAGCTAGCAATGAGAGAATACGTTCTGTTTCATCTTTCATATCTTGTTTGACTACATTGTCTACTACCAATACGAATTCATCTCCACCCAAGCGGAAAACCTCTCGATTTTTCGTTCGTAACGTAAGCAGCCTTTTTGATATCTTTTGCAAAAGTAGATCTCCTGCTAGATGGCCCAATGTATCATTTATTTGCTTGAAACGATTTAAATCCAGAAACATGACAGCAATGATATCCCTTTGCTTGTTACTGATCCCAATTCGTTTTGATAAATGCCGTTGAAAGTGGAGACGATTTGGCAACTTCGTTAATGGATCATAGTAAGCAAGATTATATAGTTCTTCCTCAGACATTTTTAATGTTACTGCCTGATCTTCTAATTTCCTATTCATAGAATGGATTTCTTGGAACATTTTCGTTAGTTTTTTAGACATATGCTTAAAGTTATCAATGACAATACGCATTTCTGTGATATGTGTTTTTGGCCAATTAATAGCATCCATTTGTTCGAGTTTCCTTGGTAACCCTGTTGTAGCGTCTGATAGACGGTTAAGAGTTTTAACGAAACTACGATTAAATGCTAACGCTAATAGGATTGAAGCTGCTACGAAGAATAGGATAAATCGGAACTGTTTCATTAAATCGTGAAAAATCTGCATTTGAAAGTTATGAATAGGAAATAGAATATAAAGATTAACATCAGCGGAATCAATTGACCTTTCAAAAATTAAATTTCCGATCGCCCACTTAGTTAATTCAAAATTGTTCTTACTACCAGAAGGAATTGATTCATAAAAATCTTTTGAAATTTCCTGATTTTCATTTGTCTGTTTCCAATCAAATACTTGTTGATTGGATATCGCCTTGTCGTTTGATGCAAGAACCTTCTGATTTTGATCAGTTATGACTATATGAAAAACCTTATCTGCATTGCTATTCCTTATTATGATCGAGTCCAAATAACCAATCTGAATCAGGCCATTTAACTTTAAGCGCTGAATATCCTTTTCATCCCATTCATCTAATTCTTCCACAATATTATTAGCACTATTGTTTGCTAATTGTTTAGAGGTTGTTTGGACCGCGTCATAAGCATTCCAGCTGTTTAGAAAAACATTCATTAAAAAAGGCAATGTGACGGCAATGGTTACAATATGAAATACAATTTGATAAAGATTTACTAGGTACTCTTGTGGACGATCTGGGTTTAGTAATCTTTGAAAAGGGACATATGTTAATAAAATATCAGCGATAAGAGCATTAAATAAGCCATTTGTTATATAAAAAATGATCAAAAAAGGAATGGTCACATCAATTAGTTGTGAGGATGTAAAATGGGAAAAGATGATAAATCCGATAGGACCGCCAATGATAATCCAGAATAACAGATCATAAATAAATAGATTCATTTTTAACTTAAATTGACGAATGTAACTAACAAACAGTATCTCTAGAATGGGAATAATGGTTGTCCACATAGGAAGTTCAGTGAATAAGGTTGTGATGATATATATTCCTACAACTGTAGGTAAGGCAAGCCTACGTGTAAATAAAGAGATCATTAACAATAAGATAATACTTGTAAAGTTAAAAGTAATACCAAAAATGAAGCCGCTCTCAATTATTAGTAATATGGCTGCTAACGTAATTAGAATTAAGAACAATACAATTCTCCGCACAGCTGTGGATTTCATGGACTTCATCTTCAGGCTAATCCTCCCTAAATAAACCGATAATTTGAATATAATGGTGTACCGTTATAGTGAATGTGGACAAAATGAACGAACTTATATCGAATAGAATATGTTGAACGTTAAGGAGTATTTTTGAATAGATAATAGTACTATAGTACTATATCATAAAGATTATTGTTATGTGCAGATAAATTAATAGTTTGTTAATGAAATACAAAATTTAATTTACACAATTAACTTATTATAAGATATTTTTCTGGGATAAGCATTACTTTAGTAGAAGGAAGTAAGAAAATAAGCAATAAAAATTACACTAATATAATAATTACATCTATAGGATAAGGTAAGCAAATTATCCTGAACTTTAATGAAATATTCCAATGATTCCTGAAAGGTAGGTTTTTTAAAAGATTTTACGATAAGTCTTGAAAAGATTCTCTCAAAAGAAATTTCTACTGAAATGGATTTAAAGAAATTGGGAGAATCATGGCATTATTTAATTATATAGAGTTCATCATTACGATTCGTCATTCTTTCGACTAATGAAATGTCAAAAAAGCGTTTACAAAACCATTTCCCTCCTTTATAATGACAATTACAAGTTAAGAAATCGTGCTGATGAGTCTTTGAGAGACAGCTTAATGTGTTAAAGGAGTAGTTTATTCCCTTTAATACATTAAGCTGTCTTTTTTTGTCGATTTCTACCTTGCTTTTATCATCTCGATTTTATAGGGGCTAGTAAAAACACTCGAATGAATAGGGGGGCTTTAGAATGTCGGCTTTTTTAGGTGAAGTAATTGGTACAATGATTTTAGTTATCTTTGGTGGAGGTGTTATTGGCGGAGTCGTTCTAAACAAATCAAAAGCAAAGGACTCTGGGTGGATTGTTATTACAATGGGCTGGGGGTTTGCCGTTGCTTTTGGAGCATACGCTGTAGGTAGTGTGAGTGGTGCTCACTTGAATCCGGCTGTGACAATTGGTTTTGCTTCAATTGGGGAGTTTCCATGGGCGGATGTTCCAAGTTATGTGACAGCACAAATGATAGGTGCATTTATAGGGGCTACAATTGTTTGGTTATATTATTACCCACATTGGGAGGCAACTAGGGATCAAGAAGCTAAACTTAGTGTATTTGCAACAGATCCAGCAATTAAGCACACTCCATCAAATGTCATAAGTGAAGTTATTGGAACTGCAGTATTAGTGTTTGGTTTATTATCAATTGGGGCAAATGAATTTTCAGAAGGACTTAATCCAATCATAGTCGGGTTTTTTGTTACAGCTATCGGTCTATCACTTGGTGGAACAACCGGGTATGCGATCAATCCAGCTCGTGATCTCGGACCTCGAATAGCCCATTTTTTATTACCTATCGTAGGAAAGGGCTCTTCTAATTGGAGATATTCATGGATTCCAGTAGTAGGACCGATTATTGGTGGCGTGCTTGGTGCTCAATTTCACCATGCAGTATTTGTCAATGGATCGATAAATGCGTTATATGTATTAATCAGTATACTTGCCATAATTGTAGTGATAGCTAAAGTAACGAAATCAAATAAAGGATTATCTGTTAAAAACCAAGAAGTGATCAATCTATCCAAATAGAATTGAAAACAAGGGGAGGAATAACAATGGAAAAAAAATATGTGTTGGCATTAGATCAAGGTACAACAAGTTCAAGAGCGGTTCTTTTTAATAAAAGTGGAGAAATAGTAGATGTAGAACAAAAGGAATTCAAGCAATATTTCCCTAAACCAGGTTGGGTTGAACATAATGCACAGGAGATCTGGAGTTCGATATTGGCTGTTATAGCGGGAGTACTGACGAAAACAGAAGTAAATCCAAGGGAAATTGCGAGTATTGGAATCACAAATCAGCGAGAAACTGCAGTGGTATGGGATAAAGAAACGGGTAGACCTGTTTACAATGCAATCGTCTGGCAATCTAGACAGACCGCAGATATTTGTGAGGAGCTACAGGAAAAGGGACACCAAGAGCTTTTTCGCAAGAAAACAGGATTATTGATCGACCCTTATTTTTCAGGAACAAAAGTAAAGTGGATTCTTGATCATGTTGACGGAGCAAGGGAAAAGGCAGATCAAGGAAAGCTTTTATTCGGAACGATTGATTCTTGGTTGATTTGGAAATTATCTGGTGGGAAAGAGCATGTGACAGATTATACAAATGCTTCAAGAACCCTAATGTACAATATTTATGATTTGACGTGGGATGATGAATTATTAGAGATTTTAGACATACCTAAATCGATGCTACCGGACGTCCGATCATCCTCAGAGATTTATGCGGAAACTGTGGATTATCACTTTTTTGGGGAGGCAGTTCCGATTGCAGGTGTAGCTGGTGATCAGCATGCAGCTCTCTTTGGCCAAGCTTGCTATGAAAAAGGCATGGCGAAAAATACATATGGCACAGGCTGCTTTATGTTAATGAACACTGGTGAAAAGCCGGTTCCATCTGAACATGGATTGTTAACGACGATTGCATGGGGGATAGATGGAAAGGTTGAATATGCTCTTGAAGGAAGTATTTTTGTAGCCGGTTCAGCTATTCAATGGCTTCGTGACGGATTAGGAATGATTAACGATGCACCTGCAACTGAAGGGTATGCTACAAAGGTTGAATCAACAGATGGAGTCTATGTTGTACCTGCATTTGTAGGTTTAGGCACACCCTATTGGGATAGTGATGCAAGAGGTGCTATTTTTGGATTAACTCGTGGAACGACAAAGGAACATTTTATCCGGGCAACGCTGGAATCCCTAGCCTATCAAACAAAGGATGTCCTAAAAGCTATGGAGGCTGATTCTGGGATTGAGTTAAAGAAATTGCGTGTTGACGGTGGAGCTGTAAAGAATAATTTCTTAATGGATTTTCAAAGCGATATTCTAAATGTTTCTGTAGAACGACCTGTTATCAATGAAACAACCGCTTTAGGTGCAGCTTATCTAGCTGGTTTAGCTGTTGGATTTTGGAAAGATCGTGAAGAGATCGCAAAACAATGGAAAATTGAGAAATCATTTGAACCAACGATGAATGATGAGGATAGGAACACATTATATGGAGGCTGGAAAAAGGCAGTCGAAGCTACAATGGGTTTTAAGCCAAAGCAGTGATCGCAAGGAGTGTTAATTATACGATAAGATATTTGTCAGTATAAAAGCAACAAACATATAGAAAAAAACTAAACACAAAAGAAGGCTACAAATAAAAGTAATGGTTGGATTTAATAACGGTTTCATGTAAAATAAGGGTATACAACAATACAAGTTAATAGATTAGGTCTGAGATCTTTGAGGGGACCACAACACAGCTGTAATGAGATATATACAGTCCATGTTGTGGTCCCTTTTTATATTTTCATAAACAAATTTTATAGAGAGGATGAGTATACAATGAAAACATTTTCTAACTTAGATCGAGGAACCTACTTAAATGAAATGGAGAAGCAGCCTTTAGATTTACTCGTGATTGGAGGAGGAATTACTGGGGCAGGTATAGCTTTAGATGCCCAAATTCGAGGATTGAAAACGGGTCTACTTGAGATGCAGGATTATGCTGCTGGAACCTCTAGTCGATCAACAAAACTTGTCCATGGGGGTCTACGTTATTTAAAACAGCTTGAAGTGAAATTAGTTGCAGAAGTTGGCAAAGAGCGGGCGATTGTTTATGAAAATGCACCACATGTAACGACACCAGTATGGATGATGCTTCCAATTATCGAGAATGGAACATTTGGTAGGTTTTCAACCTCAGTTGGTCTTAAAGTTTATGATTTTCTAGCTGGAGTAAAAAAATCTGAACGACGTAGTATGTTAACGAGTACGGAAACACTTTCAAAGGAGCCTTTATTACGAAAAGAAGGACTCAAGGGATCTGGTGTGTATGTAGAATATCGTACAGATGACGCTCGTTTAACATTAGAGGTATTAAAAGAAGCTGTTAATCGCGGTGTGTTAGCGGTGAATTATACAAAAGCAGAAACATTCATCTATGAAGAAGGGAAACTAGTAGGTGTTCAGGTGAATGACCAACTTACAGGTGAAAAAAAGACGATATATGCAAAGAAAATTGTCAATGCTGCAGGGCCATGGGTTGATTCTTTACGTGAGATTGACCATTCAAAAAAAGGGAAGTACCTCCATTTAACGAAAGGTGTTCATCTTGTCATCGACTCTAGAAGATTCCCTCTAAAAGAGGCTGTCTATTTCGATACACCCTTTAAAGATGGTAGAATGATGTTTGCCATTCCACGTGCAGGAAAAACATATGTTGGTACAACTGATACGGATTATAAGGGGAAGATCCGTCATCCACGTATGACCATCGAAGATCGGGATTATATTCTAAAGGCTTCGAATTTTATGTTTCCAACCTTACATCTAGGTCCTGATGATGTTGAATCTAGCTGGGTAGGTCTTCGTCCATTAATTCATGAAGAAGGGAAAGATCCTTCAGAGATCTCTAGAAAGGATGAAATCTTTCGTTCAGATTCAGGACTTATTACAATTGCTGGTGGGAAATTAACAGGGTATCGAAAAATGGCTGAAAGTGTAGTAAATCTTGTGTTAACGCAATTAAGCGAGAATAACGAAAAGATTACTACTTGCACAACGGATCGAATTACTCTTTCTGGAGGGTATGTTGGAGGATCAGAAGGGTATTCACAATTTACTGAAGAAAGAGTTAAGGAAGGAATGAACCTTGGCTTATCAAAGGTTGAGGCTAAAAAACTAGTGACGCGTTATGGTTCTAACATTACAGTTTTATATGATGTGATAAAAAATAGAGGTCATGAGGCTGGAGAAAACAAGTTACCTTTAGAGGTATTTGCAGCGCTTATATATGGTATTGAACACGAGATGGTGCTAACGTTAAGTGACTTCTTTATTCGTAGAACAAGTGCGCTAATCTTTGATATAAACTGGGTTCAACAATGGAAAATACCTGTTAGTAAGTACATGTCTTCTCTACTTAACTGGACCAAGGAAGATGAAATAAAACATATGGAGGACTTAGAAAAACAAATTAGCGATGCGATTGTTCCGCTTGATCAGGAAGAACCCCCACTTATTAAGAGTGTGTAGCTACTTAACAGGTGATGTAAGTAAAGCATTGGTAGTGTATGAACTAAATTTACAAAGGGTTTTGATATGAAGGGTGAGGAGTGCTTAAATGGACTTTAATGGTCAAAAAATTTTACCAGCGATAAAGTCTATGAAGGACTTTGATAAAATTCTGAAGAGCGATAGTCAATATGTCGTGATGTTGGAGGTTCATATTGCGCAACTAGAAAGTGTGATGAGATATGCCAGAAGTCATTGTAAAAAAGTCATATTACATGCAGACTTAATCCAGGGACTAAAAAATGATGAATATTCATCGGAATTCCTTTGTCAAAAAATCAAACCTGATGGTTTAATTTCAACAAGAGGTACCGTATTGAAAACAGCAAAGAAAAATGGGATCCTTTCAATTCAACGGCTCTTTCTATTAGACACGATTGCGATTGAAACAAGTTATAAATTAGCCGAGAAAGTTCATCCGGATTTTATTGAAGTGTTACCTGGCTGTGTACCCCATCTTATCGAGAAAGTTCATTCCGAAACAGGGATCCCCGTTATTGCAGGAGGTTTGATTACTACAGAGGATGAGGTTGATCGCGTTCTTGCTTCTGGAGCAAGAGCAGTAACAACATCTCGGAAGGATTTGTGGACGGTATCATAAATGAAAATTATAGTGCATTGCTTTTGTCGCTTTTATCCTTAACCTTTATCATTTGAATGAACATAAGTTGTAGGAGGAATTCCTAAAGCAACATTTAGAAAAGTATCTAAATGATTAATACGTAAAGAAGTCTAACAGGTCGTCTCTATATAGGAGAAGGCCTTTTCCTATTTCAAAAGAATCGATTCAGGTATGATCTAAATGGTTTGTAAATATACTGTAAAAGGTTTCCTATTTTACCATTGATTGTTGTTTTTCGTAAAAACTACTACTATACTTAATCTAAGGACTGAATCGTTCAATAAAGGCTGTTTTGATAATAAATGAGCTAAATAATTGTTCAGATACATATCTTTTTTTACTAGATTACTAATGTTAGGAGATGAAAACTTGCAGACTGTTATTCAGCTTGAAAATGTTCGTAAGCAATATGGATCGAATGTAGCAGTTGATGGAATTACACTCAATGTCAGCAGAGGTGAAATTTTCGGTATTGTTGGACCTAATGGTGCAGGAAAAACAACCTTAATAGAAATTATCGAAGGTATTCGTACAGCTGATAGTGGTGTTATGAAGGTGCTAGGTTTAGATATCCGTCATCAATCTTTAGAAATTAAGCATCGTATTGGTGTTCTCCTCCAGTCAACGTCAATTCCTGAAAAAGCAAAAGTAAAAGAGATCATGCATTTATTCGCCTCATTTTACAAGAAACCTGCCAATTTACAAGATATCAATAAATCTCTCGGACTAGATGAAAAACAAAATGAGTATATAAAATCGTTATCTGGTGGGTGGAAGCAACGTGTATCGTTGGCATTAGCACTTATAAACGATCCTGAAATACTTTTTCTAGATGAACCAAGTATGGGCTTGGACCCTAACGCCCGTAAAGACATGTGGAATGTTATTCATAAGCTAAGAGATGAAGGAAGATCTATAGTTGTTACAACACATTACATGGAAGAAGCTGAAACCCTCTGTGATCGAGTGGCGGTCATCAATAAAGGGAAGCTGATCGCACTCGATACACCAAAAAGATTAGTCTCATTAGTTGGAGGAACAAAGGCAATTAGTTTTAAGAACAATGATAAATTGATAAAAGAGACGATTTCAACACTTTCTCATGTTGTGAATGTCGAATGGAAACCTGATCAAATAAAGCTATATTCTAGTAATCTAGATCAAACACTTAAGCAGTTGTTTCATTTAGCTGACAAGGAAGATTGGCTTGTCAGTGACCTTGTCCTTGACCATTCGACAATGGATGATGTGTTCAGTAAATTGACTTCAGAAGGTGAGGATCTGGGATGAATGCTTATTTGAAATTAATCGCCTTCGACTTCAAATTATATTTACGCGATTGGTTAACAATCTTCTGGGTGTTAGTCTATCCTATTTTAATGTTACTCATCTTTGGATCGATGTTTGGTGATCAACCAGGAACTAAACCAGGTAGTAGTTATCTTGATTCCTATGTGCCTGCGCTATGTGTCTTGAATGTGGTCTCTGTTTCAGTATTTACTCTTAATATAAACATGATTACTCAGAGGGAAAATGGGATTTTAAGAAGATTTAGAGTCAGCCCAATTCGTCCGTCAATGGTTTTGGCATCGCATTCAATACAGGGTATTTTCCTCGTTCTAGTTGGGGCTATTGAAATTATTGTCATTGCGAAGTTAGTCTGGGATAATCAAATAAGTCTATCAAGCCTCTTAATCTTATTTGCATGTCTATTATATGGTTGTCTATGTTTCTTTGGACTTGGCTTTGCGATGTCAGGTTTAGCTAAAACGGCAGGTGCTGCAAGCGGGCTTGCTATGGTTATCTTTTTTCCAATGTTGTTCTTATCTGGGATTGCCATGCCTGTTGAACTCCTACCTCAATTTTTACAAGATGTAAGTACATGGCTGCCAATGACTCACTTTGTTGAATTGGCACAAGGTGTATGGCAAGGAGATAGTGTGACGCTGTTCGGGCTGGAATTCGCAGTTCTTACAGGTTTTGCGGTCGTTTGTATAGGGTTAGCCTATTGGCTTTTTCGCTGGGAGAATTAAAAAGGATAATTAGAGTTCGCTGATATCAATGATATAATATAGAAAATTGTAGTGAAAAAGGTAACCATCAGCTAAGATGGTTACCTTTTTCCTATTTAACACTTATTTTAAAGAATCTGACAAAAACTCAATAACTTGATCGGGAGTCTTAGCGTTTGCACTATGTAGATGTGCCAGCTTTTTGCCATCTTTAAACACCAATAGACTTGGAATCCCCATTACATCGTATTTTTCTGCAATTTCAGGAAGTTCATCTTTATCGAGTTCATACATTGTCACATTTTGTACTTCTTCGAACACAGTAGGTAGGAACATATCCATTCTTTTGCAATCCGGACACCAATCTGTTAAGAATTTTATGACGATAGGCTCTTTGCTAGTAATTAAAGTTTGAAATTGTTCTCCAGTTTTTACTTGTTCCATTATTATCACCTCAATGCTATTTTAACCAATATGAAAAGAAAATGCAGTAATCTCGCTTATATTATTCTTGACTAAAACAGCTAACTTATTTATACTAACTTACTATAAGTAAGTTAAAGGTGAAATTCACATAGATATGATTAAAAAAGGGGTAAGGGGGAAAGTATATGTCAATTCAAACAAAGGAAAATCCATTAAGTCGTTTAAAAGAAAAGGTTAAAAAAATCCATCAAAATGATGGTTCTATTTATCTAGTTGGACCGATAAAATTACCAGTTCAACTAGAAGGTGAAACGGTGTTTTTTAAATGGTATAGCTGGCTTGAGGTTCCAACTGAAGAAGAACTTTCTATAGATGAAGTATTTAAAAAGTTACCCGATGCCAATTTAGCAAATAGTCAGCAATCAAGTGTATTAGTCTATGGAGATTTCGAACACTCAGAAGATGCCCTTATCCGAATGCATAGTATTTGTCATACAGGGGATATTTTTGGTAGCAAACGTTGTGATTGTGGCTTCCAGTTAAAACAATCAATGAAAATGATTTCCGAGCATGGAGCAGGGGCGTTATTTTACCTTGCAAATCATGAAGGAAGAGGTATTGGCTTGTTTAGTAAAGCACTTGCTTACCTTCTCCAGGAAGAAGGATTAGATACCGTTGAAGCAAATGAGCACTTAGGATTTGCTGATGATTCTAGAAACTATGAGGCAGCTGTTAACGTATTAAATGCACTTCGTCAGTCGCCAGTAAAAGTGATAACAAATAACTCAAATAAGCTACAAGCACTTCAAGGTTTAGGTGCGAATATTTCTGGTCGAATTCCTCTATGGGGTGATATTTCAAGCTATAATAAAGGATATCTAGAAACTAAAATGAAGAAATCTGGTCATTTTCAAGGAGGCTATCCGATTGAGTGAACATGAGGTTTATATGAACTTAGCCATTAATAATGCAAAAGCTATGAAGGGGCAAACAGATCCAAATCCACTCGTAGGAGCAGTTATTGTTAATCATAATCGTATTGTTGGGGTAGGAGCGCACTTAAAGGCGGGTGAACCCCATGCGGAGATTCATGCATTAAAAATGGCAGGTGAACAGGCCAAAGGGGGAACGATTTACGTTACACTTGAGCCTTGTTCACATCATGGACGAACTGGTCCTTGTGCAGAGGCGATTGTAGAAGCGGGAATTAAAAAGGTCGTTGTAGCAACCTTAGATCCAAATCCATTAGTAGCAGGAAATGGTATAGCTATTTTAGAAAAGGCAAATATAGAAGTCGTTATCGGAATTTGTGAAGTAGAGTCTAAAAAAATGAATGAGGTTTTCAATAAATTCATTATGAAAAAACAGCCCTTCATCACACTCAAGTCTGCTACTACATTAGATGGGAAAATTTCTTCTTCTACCTGGGATAGTAAATGGATTACATCTGAAGATGCTCGAAAGGATGTCCATCATTTACGAAATGAACATGTAGGAATTCTTGTTGGGGTTCACACCGTCATAAAGGATGATCCTGAATTAACGACAAGAATTCCAAATGGTCGTAACCCAATCCGGATTATTTTAGATAGTACCTTGCGAATTCCCTTAGATTCTAAAGTCATCACGGATAAAAAGACAGATACATGGGTTTTTACATCAAAGCAATACTCTGTTGAAGCTAGACAACATCTTGAGGAACTGGGTGTAAAGGTATTTGTAACTGGAGGAAAGAAGCGTGTAGATTTACATGATACGCTAACGATTTTGGGTGAGCACTCCGTTTCATCTGTCCTTATTGAAGGGGGTGGCGAGGTAAATGCTTCTTTTCTAACTGAGGGTTTAGTAGATAAACTTGTCTTATATGTCGCACCTAAGTTGATTGGTGGAAAGCAATCTCCTAGTTTTTTTGCAGGGACCGGAATTGAGAAAATGTCAGAAGCGATTGACCTTGCAGAAATGGAAGTTGAACAAATAGGGAAAGATTTTAAATTTACAGCCTATCCAGTTTATGAAACCACGAGCTTGTCTAACAATTAAGAGTTTCCTTGATAGCATAGAGATAGATATAAACATCATTTAGTAGAGTAAAGACTCATGAATGGTGTTTTTTCTGTGGTAAGAATTCTAACTTTATCCTCATTCGCAGCCAATTTCTCAATGATGTATTGTCAAGATAACAAAGTTAAGGTAAAATAAAACCAAGTAAACATATAAGAATTGTAAAATATTAAAATACAGATAACGATTTAAAGGATAAAGCTAGGTAGTCTGAAGAAGGAGGAAAAGATATGAATGAAGTACATCCAGTTATTCTAGGTGCAGAAAGTCTATATTATTCAGGTGCTGAGGTTGGGATTGTCTTATGTCACGGATTTAATGGGACACCGCAAAGTATGCAATATATAGGAGAAAAGTTATCTATGCATGGGTATACTGTATCAATTCCTCGTTTACATGGCCATGGTACTCATTATGAAGATCTAGAGACAAGCACATATAAAGAATGGATAGCAGGACTTCAAACGGCCTATGACAACTTAAGGCAACAATGTGAAAAGGTTTTTGTTGTCGGACAATCTATGGGGGGAGCATTGACATTACAGGTAGCAGCAAACAATCCAGTTGACGGAATTTTTTTGATAAATGCTGCTGTCACAGATGTTAGTTACAAGGAATCTGTTACAAAGCAAAGGTCAGAACGATATCTTGTGGAGGGTGAACCAGATATTAAAAAATCCTCCGTTTTCGAAATTACCTATGACAAGGTGCCGTTAAGGTCCGTACTTGAATTATTGGATTTAATGGAAGAGACGAAAATGATCGTCTCTGGTATTAAATGCCCTACTGTAATATTTAAGTCAGCAACAGATCATGTTGTCCCGCCTACAAACTCAGCGTTTATTTTTGAACAAGTTAATACATTAAATAAAAATATGATCACCTTGCAAAATTCTTACCACGTAGCGTCAATGGATAATGATGCACATTTAATTGTGGATAAAATTCATTTTTATATTGGAGAAACGGTGTCAACTAAGATGGAAATGAGCTACTAATAAATGGGAAAAGTGGATAACTACATAGGTTATCCACATGTTATTAACAAATGTTAAAAGTTATCCACGGAAATGAAAGCACTTCTATAATAATAACTAATGACATTTTACCTTGATAACTGGCTAGTTGGGTTACTTTGTGTTTGCTTTTCCAACTGATTTGTCCTCGAAATATAACTATGTAACACCATACCAACGATGACAAGTACCATGCCTCCTGCTGAGATTGGTGTTGGGAAAGGCGCGCTAAGGAAAATAATCTCTCCGAACAAAACAAAGAGAACTTGAATAGATTGTGTTGCTTCAACAGCAGCTAACTTAGCCATATTATGCTGAACCAAATTTGTTGCCTGGAAAAACAATAAAGTTGCGATTACTCCAGAACATATGGCAACGAATAAGGACTGAACAGTCTGGGTTTTAGTAGGAAGCCCAGTTGTAAACAAGGCATAGATAGCTAGGGCAATCCATAAGGGCATACTGCCTAGAGTCATCCCTAGAACACGTTGGAATACATCTAGTTTCCCTTCACAAATTGCCATCATTTTTCGATTGCCCAGGGGATATGCAAACGAAGCAATCATCACAGGGATAGTACTAAGAAGGACTGGTTTTATCGATAATTGCACAGCGTGTTCAAACTGCATTACCCCAACCCCTAAGATAATAATCAATGACATACATAAACCTCTTAATGGAATTCTTCCACGTACTCTTATTATTCCGTTTGCAGTTGTCGTTTCTTCATAAAACAATGGAGCGAGAAGTGAACCAGACATTATTGTTATTTGCCAAGTAGCAGCTATAAGCCAACCTGGTCCATATGCACCTGCGAAGCATATTGGTGCATAAAATAAACCAAAACCAATTGTGCCCCATAATAGCCATTGATGGGGATTTTTTTTCATCTCTGTGAAAAGTGAAACCCACTTTTTCCTCCACACTACAATCAGAATAAGAAAGGGAACCATGAAGAAGTACCGAAGAGATGCACTCCATAACCAACTCCCACCTGATAATTCCATTGATCGATTTAAAATAAATGTAAACGCAAAAAAGAATGATGAACAAATTCCTAATATAATAGACTTCAAAACGTCACCCCAGCTAAAAAAGATTGATCATACTATAACACAATGCTCATTTACTGTGTTTTATTTTTAAAATTTCGTTTCTGGCTGAGATATGTAGATAGGTTGGATACGTCGTAATACATCTTAACGTATTATTATATGGAGATAACATGAAGTTCATGTTTTTCTTCTTATAGCTAGTTATACAGAAAATGTAAAGGAAAGTGAAAAAGCGCTTGAAGTCAGGAATGAATCAGTATAGTAATTTTTGTATATAAGCAACAATCTTTGCTATTTTTGCTATTAATAGTATAAGTTTTTAAAAAAAGAACGTTCATTTAAGTGATAATCTTTATCCCGTTGAATAAAATGTACAAGCACACAAAAATGCTTGTTGTTTTGGGGGAAAAGGTATGAACGTGATCTTTAGTTACATCTTTTTAGGATTATCTTTAGCAGCACCAATTGGTCCAGTTAATGCTGCCCAGTTAGACAGGGGAATAAAGGGTGGATTCTTGAATGCCTGGCTCGTTGGATTAGGGGCAACAATTGCAGATTTAGTTTATATGATTTTAGTTTATCTTGGGCTGGTTCACTTTCTTGAGATACCTATTATGAAAGCATTTTTATGGCTTTTTGGATTCTTTGTCTTAACTTATACAGGGATAGAAGGGCTTGTTGGAGCAGGTAAATTGTCGATGGAAAGGATAGGGACTAGAACAACCTACTCCAAATCATTCATGGCAGGCTTTTTTATGTCCTTGGCTAACCCGCTTACAATTTTATTTTGGCTAGGTATCTATGGATCAGTTTTAGCAAATGCTGTAGCTTCATATAGTACAAGTCAATTAATTCTTTATAGCTCTGCAATTATTTTAGGGCTTCTCATCTGGGATTTTACAATGGCATGTGTAGCAAGCACATTTCGGAGATTTTTAACGAATAAGCTCCTCATTACTATTTCCGTTATTTCAGGCTTGTCATTAGTTGGATTTGGTTTATATTTTGGCTATCAAGCCTTTATTTTGTTAACAAGTTAGTTAACAAAGGGGCCTTTTTTAACAGGTCCCTAGTAGTGACAATCAGAAAAAGCACGCGAAAATGTTTATAACCAAAGAAGAAGGTTATTTATAGTGGTATAGACAGATTCGAGGTGTAAAGAATGTTTAAGTCATTTAAAAGACAATATAGTGTACCAAAAGGATTTCGTGGAATGGTTGCTGGTAGAATAATGGCTTTAGAAAACAAAAAGTTAAATTCATGGACGATTTCAACATTAGGAATTCATCCTCATGATCATATTCTTGAGGTCGGTTTTGGAACAGGACATACTATGAAGATGATCGTGAAAAAGAATCCAACAATCACAATAAATGGTATTGATGTTTCGGAGACAATGAAAGATCAAGCAGACAAGCGATTAACAACTGAAATAGGCAATAATCGAGTAAAACTATTTGTGAACGATATTGAAGAGGCAAAACTAAAAAGAGAAAGTTATGATAGAATTTTCTCAGTAAACAATTACACGATATGGGATCATCCAAAAAAGGGATTAGAAAACCTTTTTGATGGACTAAAACATGGTGGAACAATAGCAATAACGATGCAACCTAGAGAAGAAAATGGAAGTTCCATAAAGACAAGAATGTTTGCTAAGCAAATACACGATGATATGACAAACTGTGGGTTTAGGGATATAAGAATAAACTATAAGGAGATAACTCCTGAATTAGCTGTTTGCGTCACGGCGATAAAGCCAAAATAAAAAGGATGACACTAAAGGGTCTACAGCAACATGTATCTGACCCTTTAGTAAGCAAGTCATCCTTTACCTTTTTTTTTATCAATAAATGCACTAAATAAACCAATTATGATACCTAATAAAGCTCCACCTGCAACTTCAGCAGGTTGATGTCCTAACAATTCATTCAACTCTTTTTCTTGCTTCACATGAAATAATCCAGGCATATGACCTGAGAGTACCTCGATATCTGCATCAATATCATTTACTATTTTTGCGATTTCCCCAGTATGCCGTCTAATTCCTTGTGCATCATACATCACGATAATACCAAATACAACGGCTAAAGCTGTATCTGTTGAATTCCAACCTTTTTTTGAGGCAACATAGGTTGCTAAAGCTGATACTCCTGCTGAGTGAGAACTTGGCATTCCACCAGTCGAAAAGATTGGTCGCCAATCCCAAACCCCATTCACTTTTTTGTTTGTGAAAATTTTTAATCCTTGAGCAATTCCAATGCCTGAAAGTGCTGTCCATATCCCTCGATTCATACTACTCACCTCTATGTAGATAGTGTTTAACTAATTCGTTTCAATATTCAAGTTGATATAAAATAATTTATAGTGAAATTAGAATGTATATTCGCTAATAATAGACAATTTATTTCCCGAAGAATAATTTATTAGCTATGTATACATACCCTTTTTCCCACTTTATAATGATACAAACATTTATTGAGATAGAAATCGCATTGAAGAGAAAAAACAGAGAACAAATGCTCTCTATTAAGTTTCTTGTCGGTTTATCCATTTTGGAAGCTGTGGTGGTTCATAAGTTAAACAGCGTTCAATTAATCTTTGAGGATTCCTTTCAACAATGATAAACGACTTATATTCCACTTTTAAAAATTCCTCGGTAATCATATGATCAAAAAAGCTAAGAAGTTTATCATAATAATTATTACTATTTAACATAGCTATTGGTTTCTGATGTTCACCAAGTTGTGCCCACGTATAAACCTCGAAAAATTCTTCCATTGTTCCTGGCCCACCAGGCAGAACAATAAAACCATCGGATAACTCTTCCATTTTCGCTTTCCGTTCATGCATTGTATTTACTACAATTAGTTCTGTTAATTCAGTATGGGCATTCTCGCGTATCATCAACATTTTCGGAATAACACCAATCACCTGACCACCTGCGAGCAGTGCTGCGTTAGCAACAGCGCCCATTAGACCAACACGCGCGCCACCATAGACGATAGTTATGCCTGCCTGTGCTAATTGTGTGCCCAACTGTTTGGCAGCTTCGATGTAACTCGCAGAAGCGCCATAACTTGAACCACAAAATAAGCTAACTCTTTTCAAAACAATCACATCCTCATGTCTTCTTTTTCTTTAGTTTAGATGGTTTTGTTGCAGATAGAAACATAATTACCTTTTTTTTGTAGTTAATTTAGCAAGTAGAGAAAATCGAAACGTTTGAAAAATTGAAATTATTGGAAGAAAAATGAAACGTTTTATCTGCTACTTCGTAATAAGTAAAAAGGAGGAGTTATAATGGGGAAAATTATCACATGCTGCATCCTTAGTTTTATTCTCGTTTGTAGTTGTTTTAGTGGGCAGGTTTCAGCGGAAGGACTTTTGGATATTCCGTCAGATACGTATAGTGAACAACAAAACGTCCAAAAATCAATGCAATTAAATCAAACATCAAGCTACTATGTAAGAGCCTTAAGCTGTAGTGGGAATAGTTCTTGGACAAAATCGATATCATCGGAGGCGTCAGGATATACATGGATTATTAGTCAAGGATGGAAGGGGTACATACAAAAAGGTTATTCTGGAGGGAATACGGCTGGAGTGGTATTGAATAATACTAAGATAGATTTTAGGTATTCTTATCTAGTGAAAAAAGGTTACTCAGGGAATAATAGTTCTTATGTAAAGGGGATTCAAGCAACATTGAGTTGCCTAGGATATGGTGTGGGAGCAGTTGATGGAGTCTTTGGAACAAAAACAGAGTCTGCTGTAAGGTTATTTCAACAGCGGAAAGGGTTGACAATTGATGGAGTTGTCGGAAAACAAACGTATCACTACCTTTCATTTGCATCAAGTTAACCTAATGCTAAAGGGAGCCGGCTTTTTACCGGCTCCTAGGAACGTCTACTTGTGAAGACTCGTCGATTACCTTTGCTTTATCGGGTGCAATAAAATCGAATAATCTATGATTTTTCTTAACTTCAATGATTTTTAATAGCTTAATGCTATCATTGTCAATACGCTTACCTTTGAAAATATCTACTTCCTTAATATAAAGATGTGTCTGTTTATCAAACCAATATTCTCTAACCAATTCATTAGTAACATCGACAGCATAAACTTCAGCAACTCGATCTAAGTATTTTTTGTCACCTTTAAATGTAATTTTATTTGGGTCCATATCCTTGAAGGATCTAATAAACAAATCATCGCCTTTTGTAAGCTCCTGAATATAAAATAGATTATCCTTCTTAGAGTAGGTCGCTAAATAGTTACTATCTGAAATCGTATAATCACCATTATCAAATTCCGTTCGAACAGATTGACCAGAAGCGTATCTATAAATGGTTGTGCCATTTGAAAAGGATTGTTCAGTGTAAATGATTTTTTCTGTAGATGATTTCTCATTGTCAGGAAGTAATGGTTGCTTACCTTTTTGCAAATAGTCAACAATCACTTCATTTAATGCTTTCTCAATCGCAGCTTTTACTGGTGGTGTATTCCAAGCACCAACGATTAATAGGAAAATGGATGCACAGGTGAGCAAAGCCCTTTTGATAATTCGGTGTACGGCTCTTTTCTTGATCGAAGTAGGATGGAGTTCAATATCCTGTAAAAGGAGATCAAGACCTTCTTCTAGAGTTAAGTATTTATCAAAAAATATATGGCATTCTGAACACAAATCAATATGTTCCAAAAGGTGATCTTGGTCATGTTCAGAAAGTTGATCAAAGATTAAAATTTTATCTTGAGATTCTTTACAGGACATTACAACACCCCCTTTTCGGTAAGATAATCCATCATCTTCTTTCTGCCACGAAAGATCTTTGTTTTCACTTTGCCAAGAGATAGTTTTTTCATATCAGAAATTTCTTGATAGGAATATCCTTGATTCCGTAGGATGAATATTTCACGTGTTTCATCATCAAGTAGATGAAATACAGCATTTATATTTCGAATCTTTTCCTTAGCAAGTAACTCTTTTTCAGGAGTATCTAATGTTTGTTGATACTGTTCGTAAGTATCACCGATATCCTGGTGAAGATCTTGATGGCGTTTCAGCTTGCGTAAGTGATCATATGCGGTGTTTTTTGTAATGATTGTTATCCAAGCTTCAATATTTTTAGGTTGCTCATAATCCCTTTTTTGAAAATATGTATAGATTTTAATACATGCATCTTGAACAATATCGTCAACTAAAGAGGGGTTTTTTATGATATTTCTCGTGGTTTTTATAATTTTTGCACGATGTGTATTAATAAGATCTGAAATGCTTTGTTCATCCACAATTCCTTCCTCCTAGCTTCAATATGAAGACGACCAAAAATACAAAAGGTTTCATTTATTTACTGATAAGGATAAAGTTGAAATTATTTCCTGCTTTTTAATCAAGGAAATCATAGTTTTACAATATAATAAAGAAAAAATTGTAAATTTGGTTTGAGCAATAAAATTAACTGTTGTTCGGAGCAGTTAATGTGCTAGTTCCAAATAAATAAGTAATAGAAGTTATAGAAATAACATCAAACTTTAATAACAATTCCTGTTTAAAATGATAAAATAGGAATGATTATATGGAGGAGGAACATCTAAATGAAAATGAAATTAGGTTTAGTATATGGAGGGAAGTCTGCAGAGCATAATGTATCCTTGCAAACTGCCCTTGCTGTGATAAATGCATTAGATATGAGTAAATTTGAAATACATCCTATTTATATTACTGAAGTTGGTGAATGGGTAAGAGGAGCTGCTCTAGTGGAACCCGTTAGAGAAGTTCGTACTCTTAAGTTTGAAGAAGTTGGTAAGGTGATTTCTCCGGTATCAATGAATACTGAATTATTTCCTGCTACAGTCGGTGAACAAGAAAAAATGGATGTTATTTTTCCATTGTTACATGGGCCTAATGGTGAGGATGGGACCGTGCAAGGTTTATTAGAATTATTAAATATACCTTATGTAGGTAATGGGGTATTAGCTTCTTCAGCAGGAATGGATAAAGTTATCATGAAGAACTTATTTGCCCAAGCTGGTTTAGATCAAGCAAAGTATCTTTCTTATATTAAGAATGAGTTTGAAAGTTTTCCAGAAGCTGCATATGAAAAAGTTGAAGATACATTAGGTTATCCCTGCTTTGTGAAACCGGCAAATCTAGGATCTAGTGTCGGCATAAATAAATGCAGTGATAGACATTCTTTAGAAAGAGCATGTCAGGAAGCCTTTACCTTTGATCGTAAAATAATCATAGAAGAAGGTATCGTTGGCAGAGAAATTGAAATTGCAGTGATGGGGAATGATAATCCAATCTGCTCCGTTGTGGGGGAAATTGCACCCAAAAAGGAATTTTATGATTATAAGGCGAAGTATGAAGATGGAGATACAGATTTAATTATACCAGCCCATATTTCAGAACAAGAATATAAGACAATTGAAGAGTTGGCGATAAAGTCATTTAAAGCAATTGATGGTTCCGGACTGGTTCGTGCGGACTTCTTCTTAACGGAAGATGGAAAGTTCTTAATTAACGAAGTGAACACAATGCCAGGTTTTACCCCATTTAGCATGTTTCCGATGCTTTGGAAGCATAGCGGTATCGAATACTCTCAATTAATTGAGAAGCTAGTGGCACTAGGATTGGATCGATTTGAACAAAAACAACAAATTAAACATACATTTTAATTTAACTGGGGAACTGGATATTACTATAATCCGTTCCTCTTTATTTAGTAAAAAAGAATTGTTTTGAACTTTCCAGTGGTTAGTCTAAAGCTTAAGGTTGAAATGACCGAAGTGAGATTTTTATAGAAGACAATTGTCTAAAGACTCTCGAAGGAGATTTGTTTTATTAAAAGGAGTGAAGAGAATGATTCAATGTACTTTAGCAGAAGTTGAAAAATGGGTAAAAGGATCAGGCTTAGAAGTAAAAGATAAGGATAAGCAAATTCAGGGAGTGACAACCGATTCACGTTTAGTTGAAGAAGGAAATCTATTCTTTCCTCTTGTTGGGGATGTTTTTAATGGTCATGAGTTTGTAGATAAGACTGTTAGAATGGGTGCATCAGCTGTAATTTGGAAGGAAACAGAACCAAATCCACCTAAAAATATTCCAGTGATTTTTGTAAAAGATACATTGATTGCGTTACAAAATTTAGCTAATGCCTATCTCCATAAGATAAATCCAAGGGTAGTCGGCATAACAGGAAGTAATGGTAAAACAACGACAAAGGATTTAGTTGCAGCAGTTCTTGAAACAACTTATAAAGTACATAAAACAAAGGGTAATTTTAACAATCATATTGGTTTACCATTAACCATATTAGCAATGAACGAGGACGTTGAAATAGCTGTATTAGAAATGGGGATGAGCGGAAAAGGTGAGATAGAACGATTATCAACAATCTCGACCCCTGATGTAGCTGTCATTACGAATATTGGGGAAGCACATTTAATGGATTTAGGATCTAGAGAGGGTATAGCTGAGGCTAAGCTAGAGATCGTAACCGGTCTAAAAAGTGATGGGGTACTTATCTATCAGGGCGATGAACCGTTACTACAAGATAGAGTTGCCCATTTATCGTATGCAACAGTTACCTTCGGAGAAAACAGCTCAAATCATTATCGACCATCAAACGTTATTCAAGAGGTAAATGGGACATCATTTTCTATTAATGGCACAACATACTTTATCCCAATTCTTGGTCGACACAATGTTAGTAATGCTTTAGCTGCATATGCTGTTGCTAAATACTTTACTGTCAAGGATGAAGCAATTAGGCAGGGATTTCTCACTAGTAAAATAACTGGGGGCCGTTTGGAGTTACTTAAAACGGAAAATGGGGTAACTGTTATTAATGACGCGTACAATGCTAGTCCAACTTCAATGGTTGCTGCAATTCAGCTGTTAGAAGACCTTAAGGGAGTTAACCAAAAAATTGTTGTTCTTGGTGACATGCTTGAATTAGGTAAAGATGAAAAGGAATATCATCGCCAAGTAGGTAAGTCAATTCAACAGGATGAGATTCATCATATTTTTACCTATGGAAAGTTGGGTAAGGAAATTGCAATCGGTGCGAAACAAAATCGACTAACAGAATTTGTTCATCATTTTGATAACAAACAAGAATTGATTGAACAATTAAAAGGATTGGTAAAGGAGAACGATATCGTTCTTGTAAAGGCCTCGCGCGGTATGAAACTAGAAGAAGTTGTGAATGCACTAGTTTAAATAGTAAATGGTTGACTGTTCTTATCGTTAGCATGTTCTTTCCAAATCTTTTATCTTCTTTATTTTGAAAAATAATGGATGAACAATCATTATAATGATAAAAATAAACAGAAGAACAAGTTAATCTAAACCTTAAGTTTTTTGGATGAGTATGAGCGCGTACGTTTTTTAAGGAGGTTACTTCATGATAGGCTGCCTTTTTATTCATGGTTTTACGGGTGCTCCTTACGAGGTTGACCCACTAGCGAACTATATTCAGGAGAGAACAGGTTGGCTTGTAAAGGTACCGACTCTCCCAGGGCATGGAGTAACTCTTTCACTTAAAGGGTATAGCTATAATGAGTGGGTTACTTATGCAGAACAAGAGCTTTTAGCTCTGATGGAACAGGTTGATGAAGTTTATGTAATTGGTTTTTCCATGGGTGGAGTTATCGCATCTTATTTAGCCGCCCATTATGAAGTGAAGAAGCTAGTCCTTTTAAGTGCAGCGGTATATTATGTAAATCCTAGACAATTAATGGTGGATTGCAAAGATATGATAAAAGATTTTATAGGTGGGAATATTAAACAAAACGAATTATTTAATCGTTATAAAAACAAAATACTTCAAACACCATTACGAGCTACTATTGAATTTCAAAAACTTGTTAAGAATGTAAAGCCATTTCTTAAGGATTTAACGCTACCTGTTTTGATTATTCAAGGAGAATGCGATGGAATAGTACCGGTCAAAAGCGCACATTATTTGTACAATACTATTCCTTCAATTAGGAAAGAACTTAGGTTACTGCCTTCTTCAAAACACCATGTTTGTCATGGGAAAGACTATGAAGTATTAAAGGATTATGTTGAACGTTTTTTGGATGAAAGTAAAGGCGCGGAACCCGCATAACGAATTAGTGTTTAAGAAAATCGAGGCATCTATTATAAGAAACTCACTCATGAATGTAGTTATGATGATTAACCGTCTTACAATAAGTTGAAATAAATAACAGGTAGTGGTATGATAATATTTAAAGTGTTTGCGGGCTTTAAATAAGGTAAACTGCTGCCCTTGTTTGAAAAAGGGCATTTTTTGTTGGCAAATAGTCAGAACGGTTTTTTACATCTGAAAGTTTTTCATGATGACACACAGTTGATAACCTACTTTATAGCTATTGGGCTAATGCCCAGGCTTATTGGGAAATAAAATTAAACATCGTTTCATTATGAATACGATTTTGAAACCTGTTACCTATAAGGTCTGTAAATATTTACAGCAAACGATATAGAAGGAGTATGAATACATTGACATTAACGTTCCAAGAATTAGGTTTAAGTTCAGCACTTATGCAATCAATCAGTAAAATGGGTTTTGAAGAGCCATCACCAATCCAGGCACAAACGATTCCATTAGGTTTACAAAATAAGGATGTAATCGGGCAGGCACAAACAGGAACTGGTAAAACAGCTGCTTTTGGTATCCCTCTTATTGAAAAAATTGACATGAAAAAGGATAGCATTCAAGCTGTTATTGTCGCACCTACGAGAGAGCTTGCTATTCAAGTCTCTGAAGAGATCTACAAAATTGGTTACCACAAGCGCACTCGAGTGCTACCGATCTATGGTGGTCAAGATATTAACAGACAAATGCGCTCATTGAAGAAAAATCCACATATCATCGTAGGAACACCTGGACGTTTATTGGATCATATCAATCGTAAAACTGTCCGTTTAAATGCCGTTCATACAATTGTGTTGGATGAAGCAGATGAAATGTTAAACATGGGCTTTATTGAAGATATTGAGTCAATTTTATCTAATGTTCCATCGGAACGCCAAACTCTGCTTTTCTCTGCAACAATGCCCGATCCGATTCGTCGTATTGCAGAAAAATTCATGCACGATCCAGCATTAGTTAAGGTTAAGGCAAAAGAAATGACTGTGCCTAACATTACTCAATATTATTTAGAAACACAGGAAAGAAAGAAGTTTGACACACTAACAAGACTACTTGATATCCAATCACCAGAACTAGCGATCGTATTTGGTCGTACAAAACGTCGTGTAGATGAGTTATCTGAGGCTTTAACGTTAAGAGGTTATACAGCTGAAGGGATTCATGGTGATTTAACTCAAGCGAAGCGTATGTCAACTTTACGTAAGTTTAAAGAAGGTACAATTGAAGTATTAGTTGCAACGGATGTTGCGGCACGTGGTCTAGATATTTCTGGTGTTACTCACGTTTATAACTTTGATGTTCCTCAAGATCCTGAAAGCTATGTTCACCGTATCGGACGTACTGGTCGTGCTGGTAAAACAGGAATGGCAATGACATTCGTTACACCAAGAGAAATAGATATGATTAGAAACATTGAGCGCACAACGAAGAGCAAAATGGAGCGTATGAAGCCGCCAACTGTTGATGAAGCAATCGTAAGTCAACAACAAATGACGGTTGAGAAGATCCGTTCAATCGTTGAAAGTGATGATCTTTCTTTCTACAAGCGTACTGCTGAAGAGCTTCTAGAAGAATTTGATGCACAAACAGTTGTTGCTGCTGCAATTAAGTTTATGACAAAAGAGCCTAATGCTGTTGAAGTAAAACTAACAGATGAAGCTCCAGCGTTTAAAAACAAGGGTCGTTCATCTTCTAATAATAGAAGAAGAGGCGATTACAGCCGTAGTGGTGGTGGATCTGCACAAAAGAAAAGTGGCAATCGCTCATACGGTAGTGGCGGTGGCGATCGCGATAGAAATAAAGGCGGTAGTAGAGATAACAGCAAACGTCGTTACTCTAACTCTAACTCAAAATAATTTTCACTTCAAAAATCGAGTCCAATTAGGATTCGATTTTTTTGTATCTAAAGTTGTCGCACGGATAATATTATGAAGAATTTGGACAATGAAAATAGAGTAATGGACAATTTGTTGTAGAACAGTTCCACGAAAAAGATTAATGACTCTCTTTTAAAATGATTTCAGATGGGAAAAACTAAGACAAGGCTCTCATCGAGGAGGAAATTATTCAATGACAATTGTAAGGTTAGGCTACGTTGCGATGAGTATGAATCTTCAAAATTGTTCTCCCTCTAAGACAATGACATTCACCCAGTTCAAGAAAATTAATGATAGAGAAGCGGCGATTGCTAAGCTGGAAAAAATATCACAAACAAATTTAGCAAACTGTCTTAGGTTATTAAAGCATAGTCTTGCTCATGACATTCACTTTTTTCGGTTCAGTTCAAAGCTAATCCCACTAGCTAATCATGATGAACTTAAAGATTGGCATTATTTGAGCAATTTATCTGATTCATTAGCATCCATAGCGGATTTTTTAGATCAACATCCTATTCGAGTGGACTTTCATCCAGATCATTTTGTTGTCTTAAATTCACCGCAAACAGACATTGTTAAGATGTCGCTTAAAACTTTACGTATGCATAAAATGTTATTGAAGGGAATGAGAGTGGATACTGAACACCGCTGTGTATTGCATATTGGCGGAGCATATGAAGATAAAGAAAAGGCATTGGAGCAATTTATCCATAATTGGGGCCTAATTCCTGTTTCGTTACAGAGGATGCTTATGTTAGAAAATGATGATACGACTTTTCACCTAAAAGATGCTCTGTATTTATGCGAGAAACTAGGGGTACCCCAAGTGTTTGATTATCATCATCATTTAGCATTTCATGATGAGCCTGAATGGGAGCAACATTGGGAAAGAGTAATTCGCACATGGAAAAATTCAAGTTTATCAGTAAAAATGCATATTTCTAGCCCTAAGAATGAAAAAGAGTTCCGTGCCCATTCTGATTATGTTGATGTGAAAATGTTTATGGATTTTTTAACAAGTATTAAAGGAAGTGTGGATCAGCTTGATTGTATGATCGAGGCAAAGCAAAAGGATAACGCACTTTTTCGGTTAGTTGATGATTTAAAAGGCTATTCTGAGTTAGAGTGGATTGATAAAACGTCCTTTAAAATAAAATGAGCTTTAGCGGATATAGCTATTCTCCAAAACTTGAAAATCTATAAGAAAGAAACTAGTCCTATTATGCTATAATAAAATGGGATTATTTTCTTTTTCAAAGCCCTTTTTAGAAGTTTGAGGGCAACAAACTTCTAAAAATCGGCCTTTAGATTATTTCTGGAGAAATCGTAGCTATTTATAAAGTAATGGCAAAGTCATTAAATGAAAAGGGCACGAAGTCAGGATAAGTACGAATTTAAGTGCTTATTATGAAAAACAACGATTTTTCGAAGACAGCCTTTTTTATGGAGGTTAGGTCTTATATTAAGGGGAGAGACAATTGAGAGAGCTACCTAAGAATAAAATTAGTTTAAAGGCTTTAACAGTATGGAAGCTAAGCGCACTTATAAGTTCTAGTATTCTCCTATTGGTTGTGATAGGTGTAGGAATAGGGGGGTATTTTCTTGAATTCTCCTATTGGATTACAATCGGAGTTTCTATTGTATGGTTAGTTTACACAGTAGTATCGATCTTTGTTGTTCCGATTCTAAAGCATCGGGTCTGGCGTTATGAGGTCCACGAACACGAAATTGATCTCCAGTTTGGCTTATTTATTATTAAAAGAGTTCTTGTTCCGATGGTTAGAGTTCAGCATGTTGATACCCATCAAGGGCCATTGTTGCGTAAATACAAATTAGCATCAATAGAAATCTCTACTGCAGCTACTAAGCATGAGATACCAGCTCTAGACTTAACAGAAGCAGATATTCTTAGAGATCATATTTCAAAATTGGCTAGGGTGACAGATGATGATGTTTGAACCGAAGCGAATTCATCCGGTAGGAATGATACTGAGTTTTCTTTCAATCATTAAATCATATATCATTCCAGCTATTGTATTCTTTATCTTTGGTAATAATGGCAACCTTAATTTTTATTTTGTTATTGGAGCCAGTTGTTTATTTATTGTAATCGTGGTCATGAGTTTTTTGGAATGGTGGAAATTTAGTTATTGGGTTGAAGATGGAGAACTTAGGATTGAACATGGTGTCTTTGTTAATAAAAAGCGATATATTCCGATTGAAAGAATCCAATCGATTAATAGTAGTGCTGGGATTATTCAGCAGATCTTCCGCCTGGTCAAAGTGCAAATAGAGACTGCTGGAGGGGGGATTGAAGCCGAAGCTGTTTTAACAGCGATAAAGAGTGAAGAAGCAGAGCGAATTCAAAAAGCAATTGCAACTTATAAACAGAGTGTTCCCCAAATAAATGTGGAACAAGAGAAAGTGAACGCACCCGACCTTCCGACGTATAAAATGAAAATGAAGGATTTATTTGTAGCTGCTTCTACTTCAAGTGGCATTGGAGTCATTTTATCAGCAATTGCTGCATTTATATCACAGATTGATGAAATCATTCCATTTGAGGAGATTTTTAGTAGATTTGAATTTCTTACTCATGCTAGTTTTACCTTATATGCAATGTTGGTCTTTATCGCGTTTTTAATCGCATGGATTTTAAGTATTATTGGTGTATTACTTAAATATGCTTACTTTACTGTCATAAAAGAGGAAAATGATCTGAAGATCTCTAGAGGAATCTTTGAAAAACGACAAGTAACAATCCCTATATCAAGAATTCAAGCGATTAGAATTGTCGAAAATCCATTGAGACAACTTCTTGGGTATGTATCTGTCTATATTGAAAGTGCAAGTGGTAGTGTAGGGGACGAGGGGTCTGCGACACTATTATTTCCTGTTATTTCGAAAAAGGAGATTACCCCGCTTTTGGAACAATATCTACCTCATTTTCAAAAAAGCTTGGAACTAAATAAATTACCAAAACGATCTATGCCGCGTTATTTAGTAAGGAAGGCAATCCCAGCTATCATCATTAGTGTCCCAGTAGCATACTTCCTAGCGCCGTGGGGCTACCTTTCATTAGCTATGATCCTTATCGGGGTCTATTGGGGTTATTGTTCTTATAAAGATGCAGGGTGGAGGATATCTGGAGACCAGTTGCAACTAACCTTTCGTTTAGTATCAAAAACAACTGTACTTGTTCATCGCAACAGAGTCCAATCGATTAAAAGTAAAACCAATTATTTTCAAAAAAAGAGGTTATTGCAAACATTCGAGGTGTCAATTAAGTCTGGTATCGCTGGAAGCCACTTTACAGTAAAGGATATAGATCATACCGATAACGATCAGTTAGTTAATTGGTATTCCTATTCAAAAGCATAGAGAGAAAGGGTGTGACTCATTCCCAAATGGTTAAGGGCCTCATGAGTCACACTCATCCTTTTTACTATTTAAAACGGAAAAATACACCTAGAATGATAAATAATCCGAAAATCACCCAAATAATATGTTTCGTGCTAATTCTTTTTATTGAAAACGAACGTTGGTTGCTAGTATTGTAGTAGTTCTGATGGACAAAGTTTCCTCTAGGCTTTATGAAGAGGGGAGCTAAGGCAAACCCGCCAATAAATCCAAAGATATGTGCGACTATATTAATGTTAGTATTAATAAATGTCATGATTAAGCCAATGACTAGTATACTTATGATAATTTGAGAGTTTGCTTGGTCTATCATACCCTTTCTAAAGTAGACCATGAAGAGATAAACCCCGAATAAACCAAATATAGCTCCTGATGCACCTAAATGTGAATACTGTAGTGGTTCAATTAGGTATGTTGCAATATTCGCGAATATACCAGCACTAACATAAAGGAGAGTGAATTTCACCTTTTTTAGTATTTTTTCTAATGCTGGTGCAAATAAAATAAGCGATATGGAATTAAAGAAAAGGTGTCCTAATCCTACGTGTAGAAAAATGGGTGTAACAAGTCTCCAATATTCTCCATTAGCAATTCCTGCATTAAACCCATCTAATAATTGTAACGAAATTTGCAGAGCGGGTATCGGAATTTGAAATAGCAACCAAAATAATAGATGGATGCCTATAAGTGTTGAAACGACTGGATATAAACGAATGAATGTCTGAAAGCTTTCCGTTCTAGTAAACATTATTTTGCTCCTTTTCTTTTTATAGTGAATTATAGTCTATTTAGACTTTTTTCTGAAACTTTATTCTTAAGTACTAAATAATCTAGGCAACAGGATATTAATAAGTAAAGATAGATAGACTTTTGAATTTTTACTTTGTGCGTTGAAGCTATTCAAAGAATTTGAAAAATAATGAAGCGGAATAGCTTCTATTATATGAACAAAAGATAACTACTTAAAAATAAGCAATTGGTGTCTATCTGAGTTAGATAGTTGGCTACACTAATAATGTGTATATGTTTTTCGTCCGAACAAATGATGGAGACGAATAAGAGTTTGTGATGGTTTCATACTAACACGGATATGTACGGGTTGTATAAAATAGTACTTTAAATGGTTTGCGGAAGGTGTTGTTCGTTATAATAACTGGAATGGGACTAGATATTATTGAGCTTGATCGAATTAGAAGAATTATTGAGCGTCAACCAGGCTTTATTAAAAGAATTCTAACGATAACTGAAATAGAACGATTTGCAACACTTTCAAAGGAAAGAAAAGTTGAATTTCTAGCCGGTCGATTTGCAGGAAAGGAAGCTTATTCAAAAGCGGTAGGTACAGGTATAGGTGAAGAAGTAAGCTTTCAAGATATAGAGATTATTAACAATGATAGAGGAAAACCGATTCTACGCCCTTTAAAGGAGTTTGCTGAGCCAACGACCATACATATTTCAATCACACATACTCGTCAATATGCAGCGGCTCAGGTTATTTTAGAACGATAAAAGAGGGGTAGAGAAGCGATTTAGAAGGGGAAATGTATAAAAAAGGCTTTAAAAACGTATACAGTATTCTTATAGATGCGGCAGTAATTTAGACTTTGTTGAAAAGTCAGGTTGCTGCCGCTTTAAATTTAGTCTGCATATTTGGAATGGTTGTCTCATATATTTGGTAATGCGATAGGGAAGACAAGTTGTTAATGGAGTTCATCTTTTGTTTTTTGGTTAGAGGAAAGTAGTTTAGAGTCTAGTCTATTTTAAGATGAGGTCTTGCAAACAGTTTTATCCATTTTAATGTTATATAAGGCAAAGGGGTTGAAAATGTTGAAAAAGAGCTTAATGTTACTTTTAGTAGGACTTTTAACAGTACTTGTTCTCGCGGCATGTGGCGAGAAATCACAGGAAGATGTAGTTAAGGCGTTAGAAAAGAAGACTGATGAGATGTCAGGTTATAAGGCTAAAGGAAAGATGACGCTACAAACTGGAAGTGAGCCACAAGAGTATGAAATTGAAATATGGCATAAGGGACCGACGTACTACCGGGTAAATCTGAAAAATTCCCAGAAGGAACAAAGCCAAATGATTTTGCGGAATGACGAGGGTGTCTTTGTGCTAACCCCAGCACTTAATAAAAGCTTTCGATTCCAAAGTGACTGGCCGCAAAATAGTAGTCAAGCCTATCTTTACGAGTCATTGATAAAAGATATTTTAAATGACCCTGAAGCAAAGTTTAATGTAGCCGAGGACAAATATGTTTTTGAAACAAAAACAAATTATCAGAATAATAAAATGCTCCCAAATCAAGAGATTACCTTTAATAAAAAGGAATTATCTCCTTCAATGGTTAAGGTAATGGATACCGACAGAAATCCACTTGTCATTGTTGAATTTAGCAGTTTTGAATTTAATGCTTCATTCGATGAAAATTCATTCGATGTTGAGAAGAATATGTCTAGTGCACAAATTGAGGTACCTACAATGGCTACTGGAGACAGTAAACCATTTGCAGTGAAATATCCTCTTGAGCAGCCAAGTGGTGTGGAACTATTGGAAAAGGCCGAAGTTGAAACTGAGAACGGAAAGCGTGTCATCCTTAGCTTTGGTGGAGAGAAATCATTTACATTAATTCAAGAAAATGCTGAGATTGCAGCTCCTGCTTCTGCTTCTAGCTCAACCTATGTTAATGGGCATCCAGCAGATCTTGGATTTACAATTGGGGCAATGTCTGAGTCAACATTAACATGGACTCATGATGGGGTTGAATATATGCTCGCTTCGGAAGACTTAACCGAAGATGAAATGCTTAAGGTGGCAAAATCAGTACAAGGTCAAGCTGCAAAATAAAAAGAGACTGTTCAGAAGGGTCGGACCTCAAGAAACTCTAATATATGAACTTACTACTTAGTAAAATTCTTATATTGAGTTAATGTGGTCTGACCCTTTCAATATGAGTCAGTCTCTTTTTTATGATTTAAAACCTTTAGACAGGTGATAGTAAACAGAAAAAAGAGAAGTCAGGGCAATTCGGTTTAATCGACTCATGAATATTTACTTTTATTTTTCTTCATTATTTGACTTTTCTATATTGGAATCGAGATAATTGGAATAGAAGAAATGTTAGATAAGGAAGTGGAGTAGGGTGTCGTTTGGATTTTACCGTGATACTTGGGTTGAAATTAATTTAGATGCAATTACACAAAATGTCAAGTTAATGAAGGAACATATTGGAAAAAATGTTGAGATAATTGCTGTTGTAAAAGCAAATGGATATGGTCATGGGGCAGTACAAGTTGCAAACACTGCGTTAGAAGCAGGGGCAACGATGTTAGCGGTAGCCTTTTTGGATGAGGCGATTGCGTTAAGAAATGCAGGTATTCATGCACCAATATTAGTATTGGGTGCAACCAGACCAGAAAATGTGGAATTGGCTATTACACATAACCTAACGCTAACAGTTTTCTCATTAGATTGGCTAACTAAGGCTAAGTTCTATTTGCAATCAGGTGTTCTTCCTCTTCATATAAAGGTTGATACTGGAATGAGTCGAATAGGAATAAGAGAAAAAGAAGAGGTTCTTCCTATGTTTGAATTCTGTGAGGCTTCACCACATTTGGCCATTACAGGTATTTATACACATTTTGCAACAGCAGATGAAAAAGAGCTAGCCTATTTTGATAAACAATATAATAGGTTTCAAGAAATATTAGAGCTTGTACCAAATCAAGGTTTGCTTACTCATTGTGGAAATAGTGCAACTGGTCTTAGATTCCCAGACAAGCTATATAATGCAGTAAGACTTGGTATCTCAATGTATGGGTTATCGCCCTCTCTAGAAATAAAGAATGAATTACCTTATAAATTAGAGGAGTCCTTTTCGCTTCAAACCAAATTGGTTCATGTGAAGAAGGTCTTAAAAGGAACGAAGGTAAGTTACGGAGCAACCTATGAGGCAAAAGATGAAGAATGGATAGGCACTTTGCCCATTGGTTATGCTGATGGATGGACTCGAAGTCTAAAGGATTCAGAGGTGTTAATTGATGGCAAACGAGCACAATTAATCGGAAGAATTTGCATGGATCAATGTATGGTCAAGCTTCCTTACCAACTTCCTGTCGGTACTAAAGTGACGCTAATTGGAAAACAAAATGAAGAAAAAATCCCGGTAGATGAAGTTGCTATCCGACTAGATACAATTAATTATGAGATAACATGTATGATATCATCACGAGTGCCTCGTGTGTATTTTAGGGCAGAGCATGAAATAGAGACAAGCAATTCCCTGCTGGAAAAGCAGTCAAAAGATTATTAGATGTGAAATGCTTTCATAAAGATGAATAATTACCCTATATATATGTCGATAATAGAAAATGGCTTTTAAAGTAAGCTCTTTATTGTCATCGAGTTAAATAATATAAGTAAGTGTTAATGGGATGGCACTAACAAAGATTTGAAAAGAGCTTTGAATGATGTATAAATGTATAACCTTATTTAGCTGGCTAAGGACTGGCTAGCTGAATGAAAGTAACTGGTTTATGTATTGTAGTCTATTTTAGGTAAAGTTTATCTCGTTCTTTGATTGATGCAAGAGTCAGTTTCCTAGTAAACATGGGGATAGTAAGTCGTTCTTGTAGTAGCAAAATTCCTTATTTCGTTGGTGATTAACCTGAAAGGGATTTTCCCTTTTTCCTAGGTGGAGCTTAACCATACACCTACTTTACTAATGAAAATGCTTTGCTTCTTGGGCTGTAAATGGTATTATTAAATTTGGAAGAAAATATTTGGGTGGTAAGTTTGGTGGAGGTGTATGTTTGTGTCTGAATCCAGCGCAACAACAGAAATCTTAATTCAGTTACCTCAAGCGTTAGTATCAGAATTGGATGGACTTGTAAATCAGGAGAATGGAAACAGAAACGAGCTTATTTATCAAGCAACGAAGATGTATCTTCGTGAGCGTAAAAAGCGTCAAATTCGCGAATCCATGAGACGTGGTTACATGGAGATGGCGAAAATTAATCTTAACATTGCATCTGAAGCATTCCTGGCAGAATCTGAGGCTGACCATACCGTTGAACGCTTAGTAAGCGGGGGTTAATCATTTGATTGTCAAACGCGGTGACGTATACTTTGCTGATCTTTCCCCTGTTGTAGGCTCGGAACAAGGTGGCGTACGTCCTGTATTAATTATCCAAAATGACATTGGAAACCGCTTTAGTCCTACAGTTATTATAGCGGCAATCACGGCCCAAATTCAAAAAGCAAAATTGCCAACTCATGTTGAGATTGATGCAAAGCGATACGGGTTTGAAAGGGATTCTGTCATCCTTCTTGAACAGATTCGAACGATTGATAAGCAAAGGCTTACCGATAAAATCACTCATCTCGATGATGAAATGATGGATAAGGTAGATGAAGCCTTGCAAATAAGCCTAGGACTTATTGACTTTTAATATGTAAATAAAATAAAAATGATATGTTAAATCAAAAAAGGTTGCTTTATAAGCAACCTTTTTAATTTAATCACAATTATTAATGTTTTGTATTTAGTATGGTGCAAGTTAGTGTCAAATCAACAAACTTAATTTAAAGTTAACCAATTTTTAATGGTGCAAAATCAATTATATATATTCGGATGTAAAGTAAATTTAGAAGATGTAAATATTATATTGCTTTTTTTAAAACCAATAAATCTGTATAATTTAGAATGAATGTTGTGTTTTCGTTTATGTTAGGAGGATTAATATGATAAATCAATCATCAAATCCCTTTTATGAGTTTATTCTTGTAAACCGGGATGATATGTTAAATAAGTGGACAGAAAGAATGAAAGAACTAGGTGACAATAAGAAGATAACCGTTATATCTGATCAAATTTATGCGAATGTTTTCAACGAATATATTAATATAGTGTTATATAATTTAAATAGTCTAGAGGAAGATTCTCTAAATAAGATAAGTTTATTTTCTCAAAAAATTGTTCAGTTAGGTTGGTCACTAAAATATATATCAAACGGATTAACAGAAATGAATAAAGTTTTGTTTGAAATGATGACAATAGATCAACCGGAAGATGAGAAATTAAAATTGGTATGGGCTTTTGATAAGTGGATGACTCCTATTAATAGTGAAGTACTACATCAATATGCAACATCTTGGGAAAAGACCGTTTCTCTCCAAAAAATAGCCCTCCAAGAATTATCAGCACCGTTAATACCAGTTTTTGATAATATTGTGGTTATGCCCTTAGTGGGAACGATTGATACAGAAAGAGCAAAACAGATCATGGAAAATCTTCTAATGGGTGTTGTGAAGCATCGAGCAGAGGTAGTTTTAATTGATATAACAGGTGTACCGGTGGTTGATACAATGGTTGCTCATCATATTATTCGGGCCTCAGAGGCAGTAAGACTTGTTGGTGCAAAATGCTTGCTTGTAGGAATTCGACCTGAAATTGCTCAAACAATTGTGACTCTTGGTATTGACTTAAGTCAATTAATCACAAAAAATAGTTTGCAAAAGGGTATAGAGACAGCGTTAGAAATGACTAATAGAAAAATAATTACATTGGGGGGTAAAAAATGAACGCCAGAATACCAATTTTAAAGTTATATAACTGTTTATTAATATCAATTCAATGGGAACTTGATGATCAAACCGCCCTTCAATTTCAAGAGGATCTGCTTGCAAAGATTCATGAAACGGGCGCAAATGGAGTTGTGATTGATCTAACTTCATTAGATATAATTGATTCATTTATAGCAAAGGTCCTAGGTGATGTTATTAACATGTCAAGGTTGATGGGAGCAAAGGTTGTACTTACAGGCATGCAACCTGCAGTAGCAATTACTTTGATTGAGTTAGGCATTGAACTTGAGGATGTTAAAACTGCCTTGGATTTAGAAAAAGGCCTTGAAACACTACAACAGGAGTTGGGGGAGTAAGTATGGAAAACCAATCCTGTGTTAAAATTGTCACCGAATGGGACATAGTTGCGGCTCGTCAACTGGGGCGTAATGTTGCAAAAGAGCTTGACTTCGGTACAGTTGATCAAGCGAGAATAACAACAGCGATATCGGAACTTGCTCGAAACATATATTTATATGCAGGACAAGGTGATATGCAAATAGACTCCATAAATGAAGATGGTAAAAAAGGTTTACGAATTAGAGCTAGTGACAATGGGCCGGGAATACCAGATATCCGTAAGGTGATGGAGGATGGATTTTCAACATCAGGTGGATTAGGGGCCGGTTTGCCAGGGGTAAAGCGCCTAATGGATGAATTCGATATCACTTCTTCGGTAGGAGAGGGAACTATTATTCTAGCAATAAAATGGCTACGTAAAGGATAGTGATTGAATTAACGGCTAGTGGTATTTAACAAGCTAGGATCTATCACCGTATTTAACATTATGAAGAGCCAAGAATTTCAACTGAAGGGGGTGTAATCCTGGTATTTAGAATCTATTCTTTTTAGGTAGTACCTGATTGTAGGAATTGCTTGAGGTAAAAAACGTACTGTTTATATCTCGTGACTTCTAATAGGTGAAATTGATATGAATAGATTTTAATTCACAGGATATATATGGATTATCGTGACTTTTTAGAGCCGAAATATCGAGAACTATTAAAAAATTATATACATGCACAAACAGAAACTGCGCTTTACCAAGGTCAAAAATTTAGTAGAAAATCAATTGAACACCAAATACCTCCTGAAGAAATCGTCAGTACGCATCGAAAGGTTCTTCTGGAGTTGTTTCCTGATCTAAAAAGTGAGGTTCTCTCTTCATTCGATTTTCTGCTAGAAGTAATGATGGGGTATGGTCTTGCCTATCAAGAACATCAAAGTTTACGGTATCAACAACTAGAAATCAGATCTGAAATTGAAATTGCTGCTAATGTCCAAGAAACCTTACTAGAATCGTCGATTCCAGTAACTGAAGCTTTGGATATTGGTGCTATTAGTGTACCTGCCAAACAGATGAATGGGGATTATCATCACTTTATTGAGGATGATCAAGGGGTAAGCATAGCAGTTGCTGATGTTATCGGCAAAGGAATCCCAGCTGCTTTATGTATGTCGATGATAAAATATGCGATGGATAGCTTTCCAGAGTCCCGTAAAAATCCTAATCAGATTTTAGAAAACCTGAATAGAGTTGTTGAAAGAAATGTAGATCCTAGTATGTTTATTACTATGTTTTATGGTATGTATAACATAAAAGAAAATATCTTTACATATGCTTCAGCAGGCCATGAACCAGGTTTCTTTTATCGTGCCTCCGTTGATCTTTTTGAAGATATGGTGACAAAGGGACTTGTTTTAGGGGTAGATCATAATGTGAATTATGTGCAATATGAAAAACAAATTGATATCGGTGATATGATTGTGCTTCTCTCAGATGGAGTTACCGAGTCAAGGACAGATGATGGTTTTGTAGAAAGATCAGTTATTACAGACTTGATACGCCAGTATAATGACCTTCCAGCACAAGAAATTGTCGAAAAGATCTACAAACACTTTGAAAAAATGCAGGATTTCCAGCTTAGGGATGACTTTACATTAATAATTCTTAGAAGAAAGGTTTAATGTCTTTCTTGTTGGGGTAAGGAATAACATAATAGTCTTTCTGAGGTGAAAATGGATGAATATAAATGTTGATATAAATAAGGTTGGAAGTAACACAATGATTTCAGTAGCGGGTGAGATTGATGCTTTTACAGCTCCTAAGTTAAGAGAGGCTTTAGCGCCACTTGCAGAAGAATCTAATCCTAATTTGATCGTAAATTTAAAAGAGGTTTCTTATATGGATAGCACAGGCTTAGGAGTGTTTGTAGGATTGTTAAAGATGGTTAGGAAAAATGAGGGACAATTAACACTTGTAGAACTGTCAGAACGATTGGAGCGCTTGTTTAGCATAACAGGGCTAAGTGATATCATTGATATATCTTCAAAATCAAAGGGTGGGGTACAATGATGCAATTAGTAGATTATATTGAAATGAAGGTACCAGCTAAGTCGGAATATATAGGTATTGTTAGACTAACCCTGTCTGGAATAGCGAGTAGAATGGGGTATTCCTATGATGTTATTGAAGATTTAAAGATTGCCACTAGTGAAGCATGTACAAATGCTGTGCAACACGCCTACAAGATAGATGAGGGTGGAGAGGTTGTTGTCGGGTTTGGACTATATGAAGACCGTCTAGAGGTAATGATCGCTGATAATGGTGAAAGCTTTGATTTTGAACAAAAGAAAAACGAACTTGGTCCCTATTCTGCTTTAAGTCCAATTGACCAGCTTCCAGAAGGAGGGTTGGGTCTATATTTGATGGAAACGCTCATGGATGAAGTCCGTGTACTTGATAATTCAGGTGTTACAGTCTTCATGATTAAGTATTTAAGTGGGGAGCGAATAGATCATGGCACAACCATCTCAAACTATGAGGCTAAATAAAGAAGAAGTAAATGTGCTAATTAACGAATTCCAGCAGACAGAAAGTGAAAGTGCTCAGTTAGCTCTTGTAGAAAACTATACAGGTTTAGTTGAAACCCTAGCAAGGAAATATTCTAGAGGGAAAAGTTTTCATGAGGATCTCAGACAAGTTGGTATGATTGGTTTATTAGGAGCAATTAGAAGATATGATTCGACAATTGGCAAGCCATTTGAAGCTTTTGCCATTCCTACAATTATTGGAGAAATTAAACGATTCTTACGGGATAAGACATGGAGTGTCCATGTCCCAAGAAGAATCAAGGAATTAGGACCGAAGATAAAGGCAGCTATCGATGAGCTAACTAATGACAATCAACGATCACCCAAAGTCCAGGAAATAGCTGACTATTTAGATGTTACAGAAGAAGAGGTCTTGGAGACGATGGAAATGGGTAAAAGCTATCAGGCTTTATCTGTTGACCATTCAATTGAAGCAGATTCGGAAGGAAGTACTGTGACAATCCTTGATGTTGTTGGATCTCAAGACGATGGATATGAAAAAGTGAACCAAAAGCTTATGCTACAAAGTGTATTCCATGTATTGTCAGATAGAGAAAAAGAGATCATAGACTGTACATTTATTATGAATAAGAGTCAAAAGGAAACTGGTGAACAACTAGGTATTTCACAAATGCATGTCTCAAGGCTGCAAAGGAGAGCGATTCAAAAGTTAAAGGAAGCTCTCTCAAAGGATAGGCCACCGGAGTTAAATAGATGATTTTTCGTGAATCTAACAACTTTGTCCATACATTAGCTTATCAGTTACCGAAGGAAGGTAAGATCTGTTGTGGAGATAGCTTTTATATTAAAGCGACAGAAGACTATGTTATATGTGCTTTGGCTGATGGTTTGGGTAGTGGAGAACATGCGAACGAGTCATCCTCAGCAATTAGTGCTTTAGTTGAAAAAAAGCATCATGAAGATTTAGATGTGCTCATTGATTTATGTAATTATGAACTTAAGAATAAGCGTGGGGCAACAGTCTCCATTCTAAAGATCGATTTCAAAAGAAATGAATTTACATATAGTTCAGTTGGGAACATTCGCTTCGTACTCTGTGGACCAACAGGTTCATATATCTATCCACTTCCACTCTTGGGGTACTTATCTGGAAAGCCTCAAAAGTATCGTACTAAAACATATTCATATGAAAAAGGATCCAAATTCATTATGCATACTGACGGTTTAGTCTTACCTGCTATCAAATCTTTACTATACAATGCCCATTCAGTTGAAGATTTATCAGGGCGATTAGAAGAGTATACTAAAACACGTCATGATGACTTGACCTATATAGTCGGCCAACTATTTTAGAAATATAAGAAATAGAGGGTCGACTATTATTTTTTATTATTGGGCTGTTTTCTCTATAATTTATGATTTTATTAGTTTTACCCACCAATAATTCCAATTATTTTGCGAAGTCAAAAGCAACAAACAATATGTGTTATTGGACGAACCTCTATACGAAATGAGATAGGGGGTTTTCGTTGTGAAATTAGGAACATGAGAAGAAAAATAGGTTAAATATTTTAATAGGGTCCATATGTTTGGTAAAATGTTTACAGACGCTTAAATTACAATAGATTAAAAATCAGGCATGGATTGCTTTTGGAGGCTTATAATGGTAGAAAAACAAGATCAAATTATGAAATTTATTAGTATCGATCTTTCTATAAATTTAAAACAAGTAGCTAATGTAATAAATTTACTTGAAGAGGGGAATACAGTCCCGTTTATTGCGCGCTATCGAAAAGAACAAACAGGTGCGTTGGATGAAGTTCAAATTCGAGATATATCTGAAAAATGGGTATACATACAAAATCTAGAAAATCGAAAAGAAGAAGTGCTTCGCCTTATCAATGAACAAGGTAAATTGACAGAGCAACTTTCATCCGATATAAAAAAAGCAATGAAACTTCAGCAGGTAGAGGATTTGTACAGACCGTACAAACAAAAGAGACGTACGAAAGCAACAGTAGCAAAAGAGAAGGGTCTTGAACCACTAGCACAGTGGATACTACAATTGCCTAGTGTAGGAAGTATAAATGAGAAGGCGGAAGAATTTCTTAATGAGGAAAAGGAAGTCCATACAACCGACGAAGCAATTGAAGGTGCAAAGGATATAATTGCTGAACAACTGTCTGATGAACCTAAATATCGTCAATGGATTCGCGAATTAACTTTTAAACGTGGAAAAATGTTATCGGTGGTAAAGGATGAAGAGAAAGATGAAAAAAATGTTTATGAGATGTATTACGACTACGAAGAACCAATTCAAAAAATAGTGCCACACCGAGTGCTTGCTATTAATCGTGGGGAAAAAGAAGATATATTACGTATTTCAGTCCAACCTCCTCATGAGCAAATCATCGGCTACTTACAAAAACAACTATTGACGAACCAGGCAACAATCGTAAAAGATATCATGATACAGGCAATTGATGATGCCTATAAGCGATTGATTCAACCGTCAATTGAGCGTGAGATTCGTAAGGAGTTATCTGAAAAGGCAGAGGATAGGGCTATACATATTTTCTCTGAAAATCTTAGAAACTTACTTTTACAGCCACCGCTAAAAGGTAGAATGGTACTTGGTGTCGATCCGGCATTTAGAACAGGTTGTAAATTAGCTGTAGTGGATCAAACAGGTAAAATGCATCAAATTGGAGTTGTTTATCCACATCCACCTGTGAATAAAATGGATCAAGCAAAAAAAACGATAACAGAAATACTAAAAAAATATCAGATTGAAGTAGTTGCAATCGGTAATGGGACGGCATCTAGAGAAACGGAACAATTTATCGCAGAAATCTTAAAGGAAAACAACGGTGAAGCATCGTATCTAATTGTTAATGAAGCCGGTGCAAGTGTCTATTCCGCATCTGATTTAGCAAGAGAGGAATTCCCTGATTTGCAAGTAGAGGAGAGAAGTGCTGTTTCAATTGCCAGAAGACTTCAAGATCCACTTGCAGAGTTAGTGAAAATTGACCCGAAATCTGTTGGGGTAGGTCAATACCAACACGATGTCTCACAAAAAAAATTGAATGACTCATTAACGTTCGTTGTAGAAATGGTCGTAAATCAAGTAGGAGTGAATGTGAATACAGCTTCATCCTCTTTACTTCAATATGTTGCTGGTTTAAGTAAGACTGTAGCTAATAATGTTGTCAAAAAAAGAGAAGAACTTGGTCGTTTTTCTAATCGTAAGCAACTAAAGGAAATACCTAGATTAGGTGCTAAAACATACGAACAATGTATTGGTTTCTTAAGAGTATTAGAAGGTGACCAACCGCTAGACCGGACTAGTATTCATCCTGAACGGTACGCAGAGGTAAAAAAATTACTTAATCAATTAGAAGCAGCTGTCACTGATTTAGGGAGTGAAGATTTAAAAAATAAAGTCGTTAATCTGGATCTAAAAGAAACAGCTGAAATCCTTTCGATTGGTGAGATTACATTAAAGGATATTTGTGATGCATTAATCCGACCGGAAAGAGATCCACGTGATGATGTGGCAAAACCTTTATTAAAGAAGGATGTCTTAAAGTTAGAAGATTTACAACAAGGGATGGAATTGCAAGGTACGGTTCGTAATGTTGTAGACTTTGGAGCATTTGTAGATATTGGTGTTAAACAAGATGGGCTTGTTCATATCTCAAAATTAAGCAAATCTTTTGTGAAGCATCCTCTTGATATCGTATCAGTAGGTGATGTTGTTACAATATGGGTTGATGATGTAGATTTTAAAAAGGGAAGAGTAGCTCTTACGATGGTAAAGAGTTAAGGCTCTTTTCTAAAAGGTAGTTGCTCTAGTACTACTGTATATTAGTACTTTGTACGGAAAAACAATCTTTGCGAAAACAGTGATTAGAAAAGAACTGCAGTTAAAAAGAAACACTGCTTTATGAGCAGTGTTTTTCTTTATAGAAAAACCAGCATTGATTAAGTAATTTTATTTGATAATGGTTTTTTTCATAGAAAGCACGTTGCATTTGACTTTGTAACCAATTTGGCATTGCTCATACCTCCTTAATCTCTATAATGGATTATGGGTGTTTATAATGTATGCAGATTGCTAGTACACTGTTACTTTAAATTTTGGAGGATTATCAATGAATGATTTAAAGCTACAACAACTGGTTGAAGATATTTCCATTACCTCCTTTCATAAACCATTTAACCATGTAGCCGTTTTTAATAATCGACTTAGAACAACTGGAGGAAGATACTTATTAAGAACGCACGCAATTGAAATTAATCCTAAATACTTCGTAGAGCATGGCCTTAATGAAGTAATCGGTATTATTAAGCATGAGCTTTGCCACTATCATTTGCATTTAGAAGGTAAAGGGTACAAACATAGAGATCAAGACTTTAGGGTATTAATGAAGGAAGTAGGAGCACCTAGGTTTTGTACACCTATAGGAAGAGATGTGAAAGTAACCAGGCCATCACTCGTGTATAAATGTAAAAATTGTGGTCAAGATTATAACCGAAAGAGAAAGGTTGATACAACTCGTCTATTTTGCGGAAAATGTGGCGGTAAGATCTATCTTATTAAAAAGGGTTGACGACTAGGATGTTGCTGTGATAAATTATAAAAGCCGTCGCTGATGGCTAACTAATTTTTATTGATTGATAGGGCGTCTTGACAGGACAACCCTTAGTCAATATAATAAAGAAAGTCTTTATGAACTATTCCGCAGTAGCTCAGTGGTAGAGCTATCGGCTGTTAACCGATCGGTCGTAGGTTCGAGTCCTACCTGCGGAGCCATATGGGGAAGTACTCAAGTGGCTGAAGAGGCGCCCCTGCTAAGGGTGTAGGTCGCGTGAGCGGCGCGAGGGTTCAAATCCCTCCTTCTCCGCCATATAAAAACATGGCCCGTTGGTCAAGCGGTTAAGACACCGCCCTTTCACGGCGGTATCACGGGTTCGATTCCCGTACGGGTCATAATCATATGAGTTAAAGGGAGGAAGTGAACACATTTGAGTAGTATCAAATGTTCACCTCCTATTTATTTCCTAGAGCTAGGTAATGGTATTTGTTGTAATAAGGTGATTTTAATAAAGTAATGATAAACGTACCTATTATATATGGTTAGTTCTCACCACCAAGTTTTAAAAATAAAGCTTGAATCAGTAAATAGATTATGTTATTATATAATCCTGTTGCTTTAGTAGTTGGTTTTCGACGAAGCGATTGATAAAGTTTGATGGGCTATAGCCAAGCGGTAAGGCAACGGACTTTGACTCCGTCATGCGCTGGTTCAAATCCAGCTAGCCCAGCCATTTTTATTTTTTAATTACTCATAATTGTATGAGCCATTAGCTCAGTTGGTAGAGCATCTGACTTTTAATCAGAGGGTCGAAGGTTCGAATCCTTCATGGCTCACCATTTACACACCATGCGGGTGTGGCGGAATTGGCAGACGCGCTAGACTTAGGATCTAGTGTCCTTGTGACGTGGGGGTTCAAGTCCCTTCACCCGCACCATTGTTTCTTTCGCGGTCGTGGCGGAATGGCAGACGCGCTAGGTTGAGGGCCTAGTGGGGGCGACCCCGTGGAGGTTCAAATCCTCTCGGCCGCACCATAAAAGATTTTAAAAAAGTTATTGACACGAAACAACGGTTCATGGTATGATAATTAAGTTGCTTCATAAAGAGGCGAACGAATTACTTCCAATCAGATATGCGCCCGTAGCTCAATTGGATAGAGCGTTTGACTACGGATCAAGAGGTTAGGGGTTCGACTCCTCTCGGGCGCGCCATTTTTTAACGGGAAGTAGCTCAGCTTGGTAGAGCACTTGGTTTGGGACCAAGGGGTCGCAGGTTCGAATCCTGTCTTCCCGACCAGTCGAGTCATACTAACATATAATATGCGGGTGTAGTTTAGTGGTAAAACCTCAGCCTTCCAAGCTGATGATGAGGGTTCGATTCCCTTCACCCGCTCCAAATGATCTTTGAAAACTAAACAAAACCAAGCGTGCCAACGTTAATTTCGG